>NZ_PYSV01000008.1 GCF_003028415.1 Deinococcus arcticus | reverse complement strand
ACATGGCAAAAGGAACGTTTGAACGCACGAAGCCGCACGTGAACGTGGGGACGATTGGGCACGTGGACCATGGGAAAACCACCCTGACGGCCGCCATCACCTTCACGGCCGCCGCCGCTGACCCGACCATCGAAAAGCTGGCCTACGATCAGATCGACAAGGCGCCCGAAGAAAAGGCCCGCGGCATCACCATCAACACCGCGCACGTGGAGTACAACACCCCCACCCGTCACTACAGCCACGTGGACTGCCCCGGTCACGCCGACTACGTCAAGAACATGATCACCGGAGCCGCCCAGATGGACGGCGCCATCCTGGTGGTCAGCAGCGCCGACGGCCCCATGCCCCAGACCCGCGAGCACATCCTGCTCGCCCGTCAGGTCGGCGTGCCCTACATCGTCGTGTTCATGAACAAGGTCGATATGGTCGACGACGAAGAACTGCTCGAGCTCGTGGAGATGGAAGTGCGCGAGCTGCTGAGCAAGTACGAGTTCCCCGGTGACGACCTCCCCGTGATCAAGGGCAGCGCGCTGCAGGCCCTCGAAGCCCTGCAGGGCAACCCCAAGACCGCCCGCGGCGAAAACCAGTGGGTCGACAAGATCTGGGAACTGCTCGACGCCGTGGACAGCTACATCCCCACCCCCGAGCGCGACACCGACAAGACCTTCCTGATGCCCGTCGAAGACGTCTTCACCATCACCGGGCGCGGCACCGTGGCCACCGGCCGCGTGGAGCGCGGAACTGTGAAGGTCCAGGACGAAGTGGAAATCATCGGTCTGCGCGACACGAAGAAGACCACCGTCACGGGGATCGAAATGCACCGCAAGCTGCTCGACAGCGGCATGGCCGGCGACAACGTGGGTGTGCTGCTGCGTGGCGTGGCGCGTGACGACGTGGAGCGTGGCCAGGTGCTGGCCAAGCCCGGGTCGATCAAGCCGCACACCAAGTTCGAAGCCAGCGTGTACGTGCTGAGCAAGGACGAGGGTGGCCGTCACAGCGCGTTCTTCGGTGGCTACCGCCCCCAGTTCTACTTCCGCACGACGGACGTGACCGGTGTGGTGGAACTGCCCGAAGGCGTCGAGATGGTGATGCCCGGTGACAACATCACGTTCATCGTCGAGCTGATCAAGCCCATCGCCATGGAAGAAGGCCTGCGCTTCGCCATCCGCGAAGGTGGCCGCACCGTCGGCGCTGGCGTTGTTGCCAAGGTGATTGAATAAGACCGCAAGGTCCAGGTCAGAGGCCCCCACGGGGGTCTCTTTTTTTTGGGCTGTAGGCTGGGGCCATGGGCAAACAGCTGCCGGGCATCACCGATCATCTGCAGGCGTTCATCGAGGCGCAGCCGATGTTTTTTGTGGGCACCGCCGCAGCAGACGGCCGGGTCAACGTGTCGCCCAAAGGCATGGACAGCCTGCGGGTGCTGGGGCCCAACCGGGTGGCGTGGCTCAATGTGACGGGCAGTGGCAACGAGACGGCGGCGCACCTCCGGCAGACACCGCGCATGACCCTGATGTTCTGTGCCTTTCAGGGGCCGCCGCTGATCTTGCGGCTGTACGGGCAGGCGCAGATGCTTCAGCCCGGAGAGGCGGGGTGGAGCGAGCACCTGTGCCTCTTCCCTGCCCTCCCCGGTGCCCGTCAGATCTTCGTGCTGGACGTGGACCTCGTGCAGACCTCCTGCGGCATGGCCGTGCCGCTGATGACCCTGGACCGCCAGCGCGACGAACTGAACACCTGGGCGGCGCGGCAGACGCCGGACCAGCTGGCCGACTACCAGCAGCGGAAAAACCGCCTGAGCATTGACGGTTTTCCGACCGGAATCCAGAGCACAGTGGACACCTGAGGGACCGGCCCCTATAATTCGAATGTTGCCCGCCACAAGGCGGGCTTTTACCAGCGTGGCCAGCGACAACCGGTGGCCCCCGCCCCCCCGGGACGCTGGGAGCAAATGGCCCCCAGGGGACTTTGCGAAGGAGCAGCTCATGGCGAAAGACGGCCCCCGCATCATCGTGAAAATGGAAAGCACCGCCGGCACCGGGTTCTACTACACCACCACCAAGAACCGCCGCAACACCCAGGCGAAGATGGAACTGCGCAAGTACGACCCCGTGGCGAAAAAGCACGTGGTCTTCAAAGAGAAGAAGGTCTGATCCGGCCCCCGGGCACAGCCCGCCGGCCCGCAGATCTCCCCTTTTCTCTGTCGCAGGTGAACGCATGAACTTGATTCAGTACTTCCGTGATTCGCGTGCGGAACTGTCGCGCGTTTCGTGGCCCAGCCGGGCGCAGGTGCTGGAAGGCACGCAGGCTGTGCTGATCTTCGTGGTCGCCCTGACCCTGATCGTGTACGCCCTGGACCTGCTGTTCAGCAACCTGATGCGCGTGGTGCTGCCATGAGTATCGAGTGGTACGCCGTGCACACCTACGTGGGTCAGGAAGACCGCGTGGAGCAGCACCTGATGGAACGCGCGACCAAGCTGGGCATGCGCGGCACAAAAATCTTCCAGGTGATCCAGCCGGAAGAGGAAGCCGTGGAGCTGCGCGAGGGCGGCAAGAAAGAAACCGTTCGCCGCAAGCTGTTTCCCGGCTACGTGTTCGTGCAGATGGACGTGGAAGACGATGACGCCCCCGGCGAACTGGGCGAATCCTGGGAAGTCGTGCGCGGCACCAACGGCGTGACCGGCTTCGTGGGCACCGCCACCCGTCCCGTGCCCCTCTCGCCCGACGAGGTGCAGCGCCTGCTGGCCTCGGTGGGTGTGGCCGCGCAGCCGGTCGTGGAAGAAGCGCCGCGCGTGAAGATTGACTTCAAGGCGGGCGACATGGTGCGCGTGACCAGCGGCCCCTTTGCCGACTTCAGCGGCGTGGTCAGCGAGGTCAATATGGCGCAGTCCAAGGTCAAGGTGCTGGTCAGCATCTTTGGCCGCGAGACGCCCGTGGAACTCGACTTCAGTCAGGTCGCCAAGTAAGAGTCGTGCGGGTCTGGCGGTCCCAGGCCTTGGCAAAGAGGCCACAGACCGCTACACTGAAAAAGTTGCTGTTTTCCGCCCCGGCCCAGCCGAGCGGACCAAACGGAACTTAGCGTCAGCACCCCAGTCCGCCTTCAGGCAGACGCGGGGGAGCTAAGGAGGAACCAAATGAAGAAAGTCGCAGGGTTAGTCAAACTGCAACTCCCGGCGGGCAAGGCCACCCCGGCCCCCCCCGTGGGTCCCGCGCTGGGTCAGTACGGCGCGAACATCATGGAGTTCACGAAGGCGTTCAACGCGCAGACGGCCGACAAGGGTGACGCGATCATCCCCGTCGAGATCACCATCTACGCTGACCGCTCCTTTACATTCATCACCAAGACCCCCCCCATGAGCTACCTGATTCGCAAGGCCGCCGGCCTGCAAAAGGGCAGCGCGACCCCCAACAAGGCCAAGGTCGGCAAGCTCAACTGGGACCAGGTCCTGGAAATCGCCAAGACCAAGATGCCCGACCTGAACGCGGGCAGCCTGGACGCCGCCGCCAACACCGTGGCCGGCACCGCCCGCTCCATGGGCGTGACCATCGAGGGGGCCCCCAATGCCTAAGCGTGGCAAGCGCTACGAAGCGCTGGCAGCCAAGGTGGACCGCAACAAGCAGTACACCATTGACGAAGCCGCCGCCCTGGTCAAGGACCTGGCCACCGCCAAGTTCGACGAGACCGTGGAAGTGCACTTCCGCCTGGGCATTGACCCCCGCAAGAGCGACCAGAACGTGCGCGGCACGGTGGCGCTGCCCCACGGCACCGGCCGGACCGTGCGTGTGGCCGTGATCACCAAGGGCGACAACGTGCAGGCCGCCGAAGCGGCGGGCGCCGACGTGGTGGGCAGCGAGGACCTGATTGAGCGCATTGCGGGCGGCTTCATGGACTTCGACGCCGTGGTGGCCACCCCCGACATGATGGCCCAGGTGGGTCAGAAGCTGGCCCGTCTGCTGGGGCCGCGCGGCCTGCTGCCCAACCCCAAGAGCGGCACCGTGGGCCCCGATGTAAGCGGCATGGTCAAGGGCCTCAAAGCCGGCCGCATCGAGTTCCGCAACGACAAGACGGGCGTGGTTCACGCGCCCATCGGCAAGGCCAGCTTCGAGCCCGGTAACCTCAGCGCCAACTACGCCGCCCTGCTGGGCGCGCTGGAAGCCGCCAAGCCCGGCAGCGCCAAGGGCGTGTTCCTGCGCAGCGCCTTCCTGACCACCACCATGGGCCCCAGCCTCGAGCTGAGCCTCAGCGGCGGCACGAGCGCCTAAGCGGCGCGTTGATGGTCGAAGGTTGACGGTTGAGAGAAAAAACCATCATCCATCAACGTTCAACCATCAACATCCTTCCCGGCACCCCGGTGCACCTCGCACCTTTCCAACAGGCTTTCATTCCGGCACCTATGACAGCGGGGACCCTTGCCAGGTTTAAACAGCCCGCCGAGTTGCCAGGGGCGCGACCGTGCACCTGGACTCGTTCCCACCAAGGAGGTACTGCGTGGCGAACGAAAAGAACCAGCAGACCCTCAGCGCCCTCACGGGCAGCCTCTCGGGCATTGACTCGTTTTACGTGGTCGATTACCAGGGCCTGACCGCCGGTCAGCTGAGCAAACTGCGTAAGGACATCCGCGAGAAGGGTGGGCAGCTGATTGTTGCCAAGAACACCCTGATCAACCTGGCCCTGCAAGGCGGCGGCCGTGACTTCAGCGACGCCCTCAAGGGCCCCAGCGCCATCGTGGTGGCCCAGGACGACCCCGCCGGGGTAGCCAAGGCCCTCAGCGACGCGGCCAAGGGCAACGACAAGGGCATTCCCGCCGTCAAGGCCGGCTTTGTCGAAGGCAACCGCGTGGACGTGAAAGTCGTCGAGCGGCTGGCCAGCCTGGGCAGCAAGCAGAGCCTGCAGGGCGAGCTGGTGGGCGTGCTCAGCGCGCACCTCAGCAACTTCGTGGGCATCCTCGAAGCGTACAAAGAAAAACTCGAAGGCCAGGGCGCTTAACGCCCCTGCCTTGCCCCCTCACCGGGGCACCCCCCACTTCATTTTTCGGAGGAACACATCATGGCTTACGACAAACAAGCGCTTATTGACCAACTCGGCCAGCTCACCATCATGGAACTGGCGGACCTGATTGACGGCCTGAAGGAAACCTGGGGCGTGACCGCCGCTGTGGCTGCCGGCCCCGCCGCTGGCCCCGCCGCCGCTGTGGAAGAGAAGACCGAATTTGACGTGGTGCTGGTGGACGCCGGCGCGAGCAAGATCAACGTCATTAAGGAAATCCGCGCCATCACCGGCCTGGGTCTGAAGGAAGCCAAGGACATGAGCGAGAAGGGCGGCGTGCTGAAGGAAGGCGCCAGCAAGGACGACGCCGAGAAGATCAAGGCCCAGCTGGAAGCTGCTGGCGCCAAGGTCGAACTGAAGTAAGCCCCCCTTCACCGGGAGTGCAGCCCCCAGCCCACGCGGCTGGGGGTTTTTCGTTGAGGGCCGTGTGACGGGCGGTCTGGGCGAAAACCTGCCGACTTCCCTTCAACCCAGCCCCATCCTCCTGCATCCGTATCAGGTCCAGGGCAGCAGGCACAGGCCCAGCACGAAGGCCGCCAGCCCACTCTGCTGTGCCCGGGCCAGCACCTGCCGCACAAACACCGACGCGTCCTGCGCCAGCCGCTCGGCCACGGGCCCCGGCAGATCGGGGCGGGCCGCCACGTACATGCGCACGCCGTAATCGGCGTCTGCGGCCAGCTGCGCGATCAGGGCGCCGGGCAACTCGGCGCGCGCGGCAATCCGGGCACGCACCTGCCACGCGGGGTGCGAGGCCATCTGCGCAATCTGGGCGGCGTTCAGCGCCGGGTGGGCTGCTGCCGCCGCCTGAATCTCGATGGCCGAGGCGATCAGGGCGTGCCGCAGCAGCCACGCCGGGGCCTCGGGCTGCGAGAGCAGGCGCAGCAGCGTGTGCAGCGGCACGTCCAGCAGCAATCGGGGGTGGGCCAGACGCAGCAGCGGCAGCGCCGGATTGGCCAGCACCTGCGCCGGAAAGGTGGCGGCCAGGTCTTCCAGCAGCGCCGGGGGCGTGTTCGGGTGGCCCGCGATGGCCGCGCGCAGTTCGGGCGGGGCGCCCTGGGCCAGCCGCTCCAGCTCAGCGGCCGGGGTGGTGGGCGGCAGGGTCACGGCGCGTCCCCGAGGGCAGGCGCCGCCAGATACAGCGCGTGCAGCCGCAGGTCCTCGGGCCAGCCTGCCACGTGGGCCTCGAAGGCGGCGCGGTCCCCGGCATACAGGGCCCGGCTGGCGTCCTCGGCGCCGGGCAGGTCGCCGCCCATGACCGTCAGGAAGCGGTCGGCGGCAAGGCTGGCCATCCGGCGGCGCTCGCCTTCGGGGTCAGCCTTGCGGGCCTCGTCAATCAGGCGGCGCAGCGCGGCCGAGGCGCCACTGGGGTGACTTTCCAGCCAGTCCCAGTGGCGGGGCAGCAGCGAGACCTCGCGCGAGACTACCCCCAGCCTGGGCCGCCCTGGGCCCGGCTTGGCGGCGGGAGCGTGGCGGGCCAGCACCTCATCCAGCGTGCCGCGCCAGTCGAAATCGGCGGGGCGACCCGTCTCGTCATTGAACACGATCAGCGGCTGGGTGCGCGGGCCCTCCAGGGCGTCCAGCGCTGTCTTAACGGCCCGCAGGGTCTCGGTGAGGGGTCCAGTGGCCAGGCGCTGCGGCCCCAGGAACGCCGTGTAGGTCAGCTCGCTCATGGCCGGATATTACCCAGGGAGAATAGGAAAGCGCAATATCTCCCGGGTAATAAAGATGGCCTAGCCAGACCAGCCGCCAGACCGCTGGGCCAGGGTTCAGACTGTGCAGCCGCCCCCAGCCGGTGCACCTGAGCTGGTGGGCCTGGACGTAGGCCCGCCCCCGCCAGAGCCCCGAGAGCAGCGTGGCGACTACTTCAGCTCTTTCCGGAGATCCCGCCCCAGTTGAAACCATTCCCGTTCCTGGCGGCGGTAGAGGTTGGTGGCGCGGCGTTCGGCCTTGTCCAGGGCGTCCAGCAGGGCGCGGGCCTCGTCCCGGCGGCCCTGCCGGACCAGATAGGCGGCGTAGCGGGCGCGGGGTTCCTCGGTGGTGGCGGCGTTCAGGGCCTCCCGGTAAGCGGTGTCGGCCTCGGGCTGGCCCTGGGCCTCCTGGGCCTGGGCCAGCAGGGTTAACGTGCGGGTGCGGGTGGCGGCGCTGGCCTTCAGGTCCACCCGGCGCAGCTTGGCCTCGGCCTGCGCGGCCTGCCCGCGCGCGAGGTCCAGTTCGGCGCTGGTGAGCAGAACGACGGGGTCGTCGGCGTAGATGCCGCTCAGCAGCGGGCTGAGGGTGGCCTGGGCGTCATCGGGGCGCCCGGCGCGGGCCTGCAGGGCCGCCAGATCGGCGCGGCGCTGCAGGGTGTCGCTTTCAGCCAGTTCCGCCTGGGCTTCGCGGATGCGCAGGTCCAGGGGCTTGAGGGCCTCCACACCGCGCGCCACGGCCCGCCCGGCCACCTGCCCGCCCCCACGCGCGGCAGGCAGCAGCACCATGAAGGTGTACACCGCCGCGAACGCCAGCCCGAACAGCCCGCCGAACAGCGCGCCAAACGCCAGCATGACGATCCAGAACACCTGTTGCCGCGTGACAATGGCGTGAATCAGGCCGATGATGGCCAGCACACGCAGGGCATTGACGATCAGGGGCAGGTACGGTTGCAGGGCGTCCACGTCCCCATGCTACGGGCCGCGCCCCCTCGACACCGGCAGATCTGCTGGCTTTTCATGAAGACGGCGGCTTGACGCCGCCCCAGTCTTTTGGGCAGACTGCCGGGCACAGCCTCACAAGGCGCCCCGCGCGCTCGGTTTGACCGGTCTCCCCTTCTGGGTGTAGACTCCTCTGTGCTGACCATGATGGGTCGGGCAGGAGTTCTTTGCGAGAAGCGGCTCGGCAAAGTTAAGCACGACGAAATGGGAACGTGGCCGGAGGGCTGCGCGTCCCGGCTGCGCCTTTTGACGCCCCAGCAAGGGCCGCAGCCAGTCTCCACAGGGTGCCCCACGAGGTGGACATGAGTTTGAGCAAAAAAGGACCGCGTATTGAGCGGTTCGGTGACATTGCGGACGTAATTCCGCTGCCCAACCTGACCGAGATTCAGGTGAACTCTTTCCGGGCCTTTCTGCAGGAAGACAAGGCGCCCGACGCCCGCGACTACACGGGCCTGCAGAGCGCCTTTAAAGAAGTCTTCCCGATTGACGAGACCGAAAAGGGCCGCTCCACGGGCCTGGTGCTGGACTTCCTGGAATACCGCCTGGGCGAGCCGCCGTACACCCCCGAGGAGTGCCGCGAAAAGGACGTCACCTACCAGGCGCCCATGTACGCCAAGCTGCAGCTGATTCACAAGGACAGCGGCCTGATCAAGGAAGACCAGGTGTTCCTGGGCGACCTGCCCCTGATGACCGAGGACGGCTCCTTTGTTATCAACGGCGCCGACCGCGTGATCATCTCGCAGATTCACCGCTCGCCCGGCGTGTACTTCACGAGCTCCTACAAGGGCATCAAGAAGATGTATACCGGCGCCATCATTCCCATGCCCAAGCGCGGCCCCTGGATTGAGCTGGAGTTTGCCGGCGGCATTCTGGAAATGAAGGTGAACAAGCGCAAGTTCCCTGTGGCCATGCTGCTGCGCGTGCTGGGCTACGACGACGCGAGCCTGAAATCGCTGTTCACGGAGTTTGAGCCCGAGATGGAACTTCCCGAGGACAAGAGCGCGGGCATGGGCGCGGATGAAGCCCTGCTGCGCCTGTTCACGGTGCTGCGTCCCGGTGACCCGCCCAAGCGCGACAAGGCCATTCAGTACCTGTACGGCCTGCTGGCCGACCCCCGCCGCTATGACCTGGGCGAGCCTGGCCGCTTCAAGATGAACACCAAGCTGGGCGTCAGCCGCCCCGAGCGCACCCTGCTGAACTTCCAGGACGGCAAGTTCACGGACGCTGGCCTGGTGGACACCATTCGCTACCTGATGGCGCTGCAATACGGGCGCGAGACCGTGGGCATGGTGGACGCGGACGGCGTGATTCAGGACGTGCCGGTGTCCGAAGACGACATTGACCACCTGGGCAACCGCCGCGTGCGCACCGTGGGCGAACTGCTGGCCGACCAGCTGCGCGTGGGCATGGGCCGCATGGCGCGTGGCGTGCGCGAGCGCATGCTGCTGGGTAACCCCGACGCCGCGACCCCCACCAAACTGGTGAACAACCGCCCCATCGTGGCGGCCATGCGCGAGTTCTTCGGACGCAGCCAGCTCTCGCAGTTCAAGGACCAGACCAACCCCCTGTCGGACCTGCGCCACAAGCGCCGTATCTCCGCGCTGGGGCCGGGCGGTCTGACCCGCGAGCGCGCCGGCTTCGACGTGCGCGACGTGCACCGGACCCACTACGGCCGTATCTGCCCGATTGAAACGCCCGAAGGCGCGAACATCGGTCTGATTTCTTCGCTGGCCTCTTACGCCAAGGTGAACGACCTGGGCTTCATTGAGGCGCCCTACCGCAAGGTGGCGGGCGGCAAGGTCAGTGACGACGTGGTGTACATGACGGCCGACATTGAAGACCGCTACACCGTGGCGCAGGCGAACAGCCCACTGCAGCCCGACGGCACCTTCAGTGACGAGCGCGTACTGGCCCGCCGCAAGGGTGATCCCCTCTGGTACACGCCCGAAGAAGTGGATTACATGGACGTGTCGCCCAAGCAGATCGTCTCGATCAACACGTCCCTGATTCCCTTCCTGGAGCACGACGACGCCAACCGCGCCCTCATGGGGTCCAACATGCAGTCGCAGGCCGTGCCCCTGGTGCGCGCCGACAGCCCTGCCGTGGGCACGGGCGTGGAGCGCCGCGTGGTGACCGACAGCGGCACCAGCGTGGTCAGCGACGTGACTGGCCGCGTGACCTACGTGGACGCCCGCGTGATTCAGATCACCCTGACCGAGGACGCCCCCGAAGTCGGCATGAACACCGGCAACGTGCGCACCTTTGAACTCGTGCGCTTTACCCGCTCCAACCAGGGCACCAACCTCGACCAGCACCCGATTGTAGACACAGGCGACACCGTGACGGCCGGGCAAGTGATTGCCGACGGCCCCGCCTCCGACCTGGGCCGCCTCGCCCTGGGCCAGAACATCACGATTGCCATCATGCCGTTTGACGGCTTCAACTTCGAAGACGCCATCTGCATCTCTGAGGGTCTGGTGCGCAAGGACTTCTACACCTCCGTCCACATTGAAAAGGACGAGATCGAAGCCCGCGACACCAAGCTGGGGCCGGAAAAGATCACCCGCGATATTCCCGGTCTGTCCGAGGCCGCGCTGCGCGACCTGGATGAAGACGGCATCGTGCGTGTGGGCGCCGAAGTCAAGCCCGGCGACATTCTGGTGGGCAAGACCTCCTTCAAGGGCGAGAGCGAGCCGACCCCTGAAGAGCGCCTGCTGAGAAGCATCTTCGGTGAGAAGGCCCGTGAAGTGAAAGACACCTCGCTGCGCGTGCAGTCCGGCCAGGGCGGCATCGTGGTGAAGACCGTGCGCTTCCGCCGCGGCGACGAAGGTGTGGACCTGAAGCCCGGCGTGCGTGAAATGGTGCGCGTGTACGTGGCCCAGAAGCGCCAGCTGCAGGTGGGCGACAAGGTGGCCAACCGCCACGGGAACAAGGGCGTGGTCTCCAAGATCATGGCCCCCGAGGACATGCCCTACCTGGAAGACGGCACCCCCGTTGACCTCGTGTTCAACCCGCTGGGCGTGCCCAGCCGCATGAACCTGGGCCAGATTCTGGAAACGCACCTGGGTGAAGTGGCGCGCCTGACCGGCCAGAAGTTCGAGACCCCCGTGTTCGACTCGGTGACCGAGGCGACCATCAAGGAAATGCTGGAAGTGGCCGCCGCCGAGCGCATCCAGGCCCGCAAAGACGAGGGCTTCGAGCTTGACAAGCGCGAGCAGGAAGTGCTGGACCGCGCCGCCAAGCTGGGGGTCATCCGTGACGCCCAGGGCGACTACGAGAAAGCCCAGATGGAACTGTCACGCACCGGCAAGAGCGTGCTGTATGACGGCCGCACCGGCGAGCCCATCAGTGGCCCCGTGGTGGTCGGCACCATGTACGTGATGAAGCTCTACCACATGGTGGAAGACAAACTGCACGCCCGCTCCACTGGCCCGTACAGCCTGATTACCCAGCAGCCGCTGGGCGGCAAGGCGCAGTTCGGTGGTCAGCGCTTCGGGGAAATGGAAGTGTGGGCGCTGGAAGCGTACGGCGCCGCGCACACCCTGCAGGAAATGCTCACGATCAAGTCCGACGACATTGATGGCCGCGACGCCGCTTACCAGAGCATCGTCAAGGGCGAGGAAGTCTCGGGCAGCACCATCCCCGAGTCCTTCAAGGTGCTCGTCAAGGAGCTTCACTCGCTGGGGCTGGACGTGGAAGTCCTGGATCAGGGTGACCGCGCGGTGGACATCTTCGAAGGCATGATGCCCAAACGCTGAGCGCGCCGCAGATGGCTGAAGGCCGATGGCAGATTGCCAGAAGAGCTTCAGCATTCGCAAGAGCCTCGTCTTGAGCCATCTGCTTTCTGCCATTTGCCATCTGCGTAACTCCGAAGGAGTTTGAATGAAAGATTTCAGCAAAGTCCGTATCGCCATTGCCAGCCCGGAGAAGATCCGCGAGTGGAGCTTTGGCGAGGTTGAAAAACCCGAAACCATCAATTACCGCACCCTGAAGCCCGAGCGCGAGGGTCTGTTTGACGAGCGCATCTTCGGGCCGCAGAAGGACTACGAGTGCGCCTGCGGGAAGTACAAGCGCCAGCGCTATGAAGGCAAGGTCTGCGAGCGCTGCGGAGTGGAAGTCACCAGCAGCAAGGTGCGCCGCTACCGCATGGGCCACATTGACCTGGCCACGCCCGCCGCGCACATCTGGTACGTCAAGGACACGCCCAGCAAGATCGGCACGCTGCTGGACCTCTCGGCCGGCCAGCTGGAAAAGGTGCTGTACTTCAGCTCCTTCCTGGTGACCGACCCCCGCAACGCCCAGAAAGACGGCCGCCCCCTCAAGCGCGGCGAGCTGCTCTCGGACGACGAGTACCGCGAACTGCGCTTTGGCCGTCAGGAAACCTACGCCCTGACCGGCGGCGTGGAAGCCGAAGTGCGTGACGGCGAGTACGTGACGCGCGGGCAGATCCTGGGCGGCAACGTGGTCTCCAAGATGGACGGTCTGGCCCAGTACCGCTTCCCCCGCCGCGCCGTGATTGCCTACGCTGAGGAAGTTGAAGCCACCCTGCCGCTGCCCGCCGACGTGCTGGTGGAGCAGGACGCCTTCCGCGCCGGTGAAATTCTGGCCGAGCTGGAAGCCGACGTGCAGATCACCGCTCCCGTGGGCGGCACCACCGTGCTGCACGACATGGGCGAAGACAGCGTGATGGTGGAGCTGCGCGAGGGCGTGGACGAGGAAGGCAGCCCCAGCGGTGAAGTCTTGAGCCGCGTGTACGTGCCCCACGGCATGAACGTGCACGTCGTGCACGGCGAGATCGTGGACGCGGGCGCCGTGCTGGCCGACGCTTCAGGCGGCACCCGCCTGCGCGTGAGCCGCGACAGCCGCCTGAGCGGTGTGACCTTCCCCAAGAAGGGCGACGTGAAGGTCACCGCCCACTGGACCCGCCGCAGCGAGTACCCCATCAACCCCACCATGCACGTGCTGGTCGGGGACGGCAGCGAGGTCAAGAAGGGCCAGAAGGTCATTGGCGCCATTGACGTGGAAGAGCAGATCACCGCCGAGGCCAACGGCGTGATCACCCTGCACAACCCCGCCAGCATCATCGTCTCCAAGGCCAAGGTGTACACCTACGAGGACGAGCCCCTGGTCGTGAACGGCGACCGCGTGGAGCCGGGCGACGAACTGGCCGACTCCGGCGAGCTGCGCAGCGACATCTCGGGCCGCATCGAGATTGACCTGGTGCGCAAGCAGGTGCGCGTCATCGAGTCCTACGACTTCGAGGCCAAGATGGGCGCCGAGGCGGTCAAGGAGCTGCTGGACGACCTCAACCTGGACGTGCTGGAAGCCGAGCTGAACGAGATGATGAAGGACAGCTCGCGCCACAAGCGCGCCAAGGCCCGCAAGCGGCTGGAAGTGACCCGCGCGTTCAAGCGCAGCGGCAACAACCCCAGCTGGATGATCCTGAACACCGTGCCGGTGATGCCGCCGGATCTGCGCCCCATGGTGCAGGTGGACGGGGGCCGCTTTGCCACCAGTGACCTGAACGACCTGTACCGCCGCCTGATCAACCGCAACAACCGCCTGAAGAAGCTGATGAGCCAGGGCGCGCCGGACATGATCATCCGCAACGAAAAGCGCATGCTGCAGGAAGCCGTAGACGCGCTGATCGACAACGGCCGCCGCGGTAGCCCCGTGACCAACCCCGGCTCTGACCGCAGCCTGCGCTCGCTGACCGACCTGCTCGGCGGCAAGCAGGGCCGCTTCCGCCAGAACCTGCTGGGCAAGCGCGTGGACTACTCCGGCCGCTCGGTGATCGTGGTGGGCCCGCAGCTCAAGCTGCACCAGTGCGGTGTGCCCAAGCGCATGGCGCTCGAACTCTTTAAGCCCTTCCTGTTCAAGGTGCTGGAAGAGAAGGGCGAAGTCACCAACATCAAGCAGGCCCGCAAGATGCTCGAGCGCTACCGCGATACCCGCGACAGCGTATGGGACGCTCTGGAAGAGGTCATTGAGGACAAGGTCGTGCTGCTCAACCGCGCGCCCACCCTGCACCGACTGGGCATTCAGGCGTTCGAGCCGGTGCTGGTGGAAGGCCAGTCCATCCAGCTGCACCCGCTGGTCTGTGAAGCCTTCAACGCCGACTTCGACGGTGATCAGATGGCCATTCACGTCCCCCTGAGCGCCCAGGCGCAGGCCGAGGCGCGCATCCAGATGCTCAGCGCCCACAACCTGCTGTCGCCCGCGAACGGCGAGCCGAACGTGAAGCCCAGCCGCGACATCATTCTCGGCATCTTTACCCTGACCCTGCTGCGCAGGGACAACCTGGGCGCCGGCACCGAGTTTGCAGACGCGCAGGAAGCGCTGGCCGCGCTGGACAACGGCAAGGTGGCGCTGAACAGCCCCATCACCGTGGCGGGCCAGGAACTCAGCCCCGGGCGCCTGAAGTACGTCTTCTCCAACCCCGACGAGGCCATCATGGCCGTCGAGCGCGGCGAGATTGACCACCAGGACCATGTCCGCATCCGCCTGAACGGCGTGACCTACGACACCAGCGCCGGGCGCGTGATGTTCCGCCGCATTGTGCAAGAAGCCCTGGGCGCGCAGGCGCACCTCGTGGACACCCTGGTGAACCTGGAAACCGCCTACGAAAAAGACCACCTGAAAGACATGGTCATGGCGTGCTTCAAGCACCTCGGCATCGAGGCCACCGCCGGGCTGCTCGACGGCCTGAAGGACGCGGGCTTCAAGCTCTCCACGACCTCGGGGATCACGATTGGCATTGACGACATCGTGATTCCGCCTGCCAAGGCCGGGATTCTGGCCGAAGCGGACGCCAAGGTGGCAGAAATCGAGCAGAACTTCGAGTTCGGCTTCATGACTGAAGAAGAGCGCTACAAGCAGGTTGTGCAGCTCTGGAACGACACCAAGGACGAAGTCAAGAACGCCATGTTCGAGAACTTCGGCACCAACTACCCGTTCAACCCGCTGTGGATCATGAGCCTGTCGGGCGCGCGTGGTAACGCCCAGCAGATCACCCAGCTGGCCGGGATGCGCGGCCTGATGGCCCGCCCCGACGGCAGCACGATTGAAGTGCCGATTCGCGCGTCGTTCCGCGAAGGTCTGTCGGTGCTGGAATACTTCATCTCCACCCACGGGGCCCGTAAGGGTGGCGCCGACACCGCGCTCCGCACCGCCGACTCCGGCTACCTGACCCGTAAGCTGGTGGACGTGGCCCACGAAGTCGTTGTGCGCGACGTGGACTGCGGCACCACCGACTACACCTCCATGCCGCTGGGCGCCCTGGACGAGCGGACCGGCGAGTGGCGCACCCGCAAGGCCAGCGAGATCGAAACCAGCATCTATGGCCGCACCCTGGCCGACAGCGTGCAGGTAGAAGGCCACACCATCGAGGCCGGCGAGATGCTGAGCCTGGAAGACGTCAAGGCCATTACCCGCAACGCCAAGACCCTGCAGAGCGTGTTCGTGCGCACCCCGCTGAACTGCCGCGTGAAGAGCGGCGTGTGCCAGAAGTGCTACGGGTACGACCTGTCGCAGGCCAAGCCCGTGAGCATGGGCGAAGCCGTGGGCGTGGTGGCCGCCGAATCTATCGGTGAGCCCGGTACGCAGCTGACCATGCGCACCTTCCACACCGGGGGCGTGGCCGGCAGCGGCGGCGGCGACATCACCATGGGTCTGCCCCGCGTGATCGAGCTGTTCGAGGCCCGCAAGCCCAAGACCAGCGCGGCTGTGGCCGACCGTGACGGCGTGGTGCGGATTGAGGAGGAAGAAGAGCGTTACCTCGTGCGCATTGAGGCCGACGACGACCAGTACTCCAGCAAGACCGCCACCAAGATCAGCAAGGGCCTGCGCCTGATCGTGCGTGACGGTGACCGCGTGGAGGCCGGCCAGGCCCTGACGCGCGGCGCGATTAACCCCCACGACCTGCTGCTGTACAAAGACACGGACGCCGCTCAGCGTTACCTGGTGGAAGAAGTGCAGCGTGTGTACCGCAGCCAGGGCGTGAAGGTGCACGACAAGCACATTGAAATCATCGTGCGCCAGATGCTGCGCTGGGTGGAGGTCACCGACGGCGGCAACACCGAGCTGCTTGAGGGCCAGACCGTCGAGCGCTGGGAAGTGGACCAGGCCAACGACGCGCTGGGCGAGGACACCACCCCCGCCAGCTGGAAGCCAGTTCTGCTGGGCATCACCAAGAGCAGCCTGACCACCAAGTCGTGGCTGTCGGCGGCCAGCTTCCAGCACACCACCCACGTGCTGACCGAAGCCAGCATGAAGGGTCAGGTGGACGACCTGATCGGCCTGAAGGAAAACGTCATTCTGGGCAAACTGATTCCCGCCGGTACGGGTCTGATGACCGTCCGCGAGATGCAGGTGGCCGACGACCGCACGCTGGAGAAGTACGGCGAGGGCAGCACCAGCACCGATTCGGTGACGGGCGACCGCTCCTACGACGACACCCGCCCCGGCACCGTGAACGACAACGTGACGTACACAAGCTAAGGGCAGATGGCTGATCGCTGAAGGCCGACAGCAAAGACCCCCACCTGGGCACGGGTGGGGGTTTTGCTGTGGCGTACGGTTACCCAACTTGAAGCTGTAGGGTCACCGTATCGCCGTCTTCCAGCCCTTCCGCGCGGCGCACCTTCGCCTTGACCGGCACCAGATAGCCGCCGTCTTTGGGAAAAAGCGACGTCTTGAAGGTGGTCCCGCCGATCTGCACCTGGGCTGGAATCATGCCCCAGCCGTAGGTCACCAGCTGCGAGAGATCTCGAATGGCCGCTACTTCAGCCTCGGGCACCGCCACGAAGTAGTGGGGCGCGGGGCCCGCCCAGTGAAACAGCGGGCCGCTGAACTGCAGCTCAAGGGTCACCCCCTCAGCCTAACGGCCCGGGCCCTTAAGGGGTCACATGGAGAAACAGGACGGTGTGGCCCACAAGTTGTCCCCCTGACTGAAGGTCAGCCTCATGCCGTCCTGGTACGCGGCCATGCCCGCCGCAGCCGAGAAGGTCAGCGTGGTGGACAGGGCCTGGGCGCCTATTGCCTGCGCCGTCAGGGCGGGGAACGTGAGGGTGCCGGGCGTGACGGTGATGCCGGGCACGTCCGTCGCTACCGTGACCGGGCCGCTCAGCGGGCCCTTTTGCAGGAGCTCAAAGGGCACGGCCACCGCTCCCCCGGCCCGGACCGTTACATCGGCCCCCCAGGCTGGCGTTTTGACCTGCACGACTGGACCCTGCTGGGCCAGGCGCAGGCGCGTGCGGGTGCCCGCAGGCAGTGAGCGGGTGGACCGCAGGATGGTCGCGCCGGCACTCGCCGTGCGCTCGGTGATCAGGTTCCAGCCCCGCTGCAGGCTCAGATCGTAGCTGTAGGAGACCTCGGGGAAGCCCGCGCAGGTCGCGGCGCCCTTCAGCCGCAGGGGCGCGTCGGCGTACAGGCGCCGGACCGCGCTGCCATCGGGCGCCAGTTCGCGCAGGGGGGCCAGCGTGTCGCCCTGCGCGGTCTGGAACGCCAGCTGCGCGGTGGCCACGTTGACATTCCCCGCGCTCTGCTCGCCTTGCACGGTGCAGTCCGGGCCCAGTAGGGGTTCCAGCTGCCCCGGGCCCTGCAGCGGCAGGTGAACCTGCCCGCCCGCCGACACCGGCGCCGAGGCGCGCGTGACCCAATCGCCCACCTGAGGGTCCAGGTACTGCTCGCTCAGCCCAAACGCGCCCCCGGCGGTCCAGCTGGACACCGCGCCGCTCACCACAGCAGGGTCGGCTGGCCGGCCCACCTCGGACGCGGTGCTGTCCTGAGCGGCAGTGAACATCAGGCTGAAACTGAAGGGCTGCCCCCGGGGATTGCTGCGGTCAATCGGCAGGTCCACGGCAAAGGTGACCGGCACGGTGGCGCCGGGGGCCAGGGTCTCGGCGGCCAGCCAGCCCTGGTTCTGCACGGTCATGCTCAGGCCCGCCGGGGGCGCGGCGTTCAGGTCGGTCACGTTCAGCAGGCGGATGAAGGGGGTGGCGGCCGGGTTTTCGCTGCTCTCGCCGGTGCGCACGTCCACCTGCTGCCCCTGCACCGGGCGAATGGCCGCTGCCTGCGCCGAGGCGTCGCTGCCATCGAACAGGCGCACGCCCCGGAAGGGGGTGCCCGCCACGGTGGGGGCCGTGGCGTTGTTGCCCGGGTCGCCGTCCGTGTCGGTCAGCACCACCGGCAGCAGGGTGAGGTGCTGCAGGCTGGTCCCACTGACGTTGGTGGCGGCGAAAGTGGTGCTGATGTGCCGCACATCAGCCCCCTCTCTGGTCGTGGTAAAGGTCTGGGTGGTGAGGGCCTGCGCGCCCAGGCGCAGGGGATCACCAGCCGTGCTCAGGCCCTGGGCGCGCAGCCCGGCGCCGTCCACGCGGCGCAGGCTGGCCTGCCCCACGCCCTGCGGGCTGACCTGCACCTGCAATTCGTAAAGGCCGGGCGTGCCGGACGGAACTGGGGCCGTGGGAGCGGCGGGCAGCGGGGTGGGGGCGCAGGCGGGCAGCAGGGCCAGCAGGCCCGCCAGAAACCAGACTTTGTTCATGGGCCGCTCCTTGAGACAAGTGGGGGGCAGGGCAGACTGGCGCCACCCTAGCGCAGGCGGCGGCGCCGCGCGGCCCCACTTGCGCCTATTCGCCCGGTGGGGGGCCGCCCAGCACCAGCGTCAGCTCGCGGCCACTGTGGGTAAAGCCCAGCGCCTGGTACAGGCCCCGCGCCATATCGGTGGTGCCCAGGCTCAGGCGCGTGATGCCCCGGGCCTGGGCCGCGTTCAGGCACGCCTGCACCAGCGCGCGGGCGTGGCCCTGGCGGCGCCGGTCCGGGTGGGTCCAGACATTGACCAGCCGCGCCCGCCACGGCTGGGGGTCATGGCGGCTGGGGCCCCACTCCAGCAGGGTCAGGCCCGCGCCGGCCACCACCACGCCAGCCTCTTCCCGCACAAAGCCCAGATACAGGCCCCGCGCCAGGGCCCCGGCCACCCACGCGGCGTAGGGGGCGCGTTCCCCAGCGTCGGCCTCGTCGGGGTACCGGTGGGCGGCAATCACCGGGGCATCTGCCGGCACGGCGGGGCGCACTTCAGCCCAGCCCGGTGCGCCCCGGGTGACGCTGCCCGAAGCGGTCGTCCGGGTTGTGCAGGGCGCAGCGCTCCAGCGACAGGCAGCCGCAGGCAATGCAGCCGCTCAGGTCGTCGCGCAGGCGCGTCAGCAGGGCAATGCGCGCGTTCAGTTCGGCCTGCCAGCCGGCTGCCAGGGCCGCCCAGTCGGCGGCGGTGGGCACGCGCCCGCCGGGCAAGGTTTCCAGCGCCGCGCGAATCTGGGCCAGCGGCACCCCCACCCGCGCCGCCGCGCGGATAAAGGCCAGTCGGCGCAGGGTGTCGCGCCCGTAGCGCCGCTGGCCGCCGCCTGTGCGGGTGCTGGTGATCAGCCCCTCGCGCTCGTAATGGTGCAGGGCGCTGATGGCGAGGCCACTGCGGGCCGAGAGTTCAGCGGGCGTCAGGCGTGTCATGGGCTCACCTCTTGACCTCAAGTGTACTTGAGGTTCTAGGGTGAAGGCATGACCCAGCCTGCTCTGTCTGCGGCGCATGCCGCCGCCTATCTTCGGCGCCTGCACCTCTCCGCCCCCGGCCCCCCGACCCTGGAGACGCTCCGCGCCCTGCACCGGGCCCACCTGCTGCAGGTGCCGTTCGAGAACCTTGACATTCACCTGGGTCGTCCCCTGTCCCTGGCGTTGCCGGACCTGTTCGGCAAGGTGGTGGTCCGGCGCCGGGGCGGCTACTGCTACGAACTGAACACCCTGTTTGCCGCGCTGCTGCGGACCCTGGGCTACGAGGTGACCTTGCTGTCGGCGCGCGTGGTGGGCGACGGGGGCAAGCCGGGACCAGCCTTTGACCATCTGGCGCTGCGGGTTACCTCGCCTGCCCTGCCCGGCGCCGTTCTGGCGGATGTGGGCTTTGGCGACGCCTTTCTGGAGCCGCTGGCGCTCTGCTCCGGCGTTCGCCGCCAGGAAGGGGGCAAGGTCGTGGGGCTGGATCGCACAGGAACCGACTGGACCTATCTGGAAGACCGGGGCCGTGGCCCCGAGGCGCAGTATCTGTTCACCGAGGCGGCTTTCCCGCTTCAGGCCTTTGCTGAGCGGCACATCTGGCAACAGACGGCGCCGGACAGTCATTTCCGGCGCCAGCCCCTGTGCACGCGCGCCGCCGCCGAGGGGCGCCTGACCCTGGCCGGGTGCCGACTGATTCAGACGGATTCCGTCCATTTCCGTAACATCCGGGAAAGAGCCGGATGTTCCCCGCCTTCGGCGCTGTCCCAGCCCAATTCCCGGAAATCCGTATTTTTTCCTTCTTCCGCTGGTCGGAAAAATTCCGTAACGTGTTACGGAATTTTTCGGAACCCGTATCAGACCGGCCGCGCGGGCCGCACCGAACAGGTGCTGCGGCCCGCTGCCCGGGAAGCGGTGCTGCGCGACCTGTTCGGGGTGAGCCTGGACCAGTGCCTGCCCGAGCCCGCCGCTTCACCGCCCTGACGCGACCCAGGCGGCCCCTGCCTCAAGTTGCCCTTCTGGCACGCGGGGCTGGAACTGGCGCTGGGAATGGCCCGCACCGTGCGCGCCGTTCAGGCGACGGCCGCGCGGCGGTCAGCGCCCGCGCAACCGGCCGCCGCCTGGGGCCGTATCTCCAGGCATGAGCGAACTGCACGGCCGCATTGGGGGCGTTTCTACGGGATACGATCTGCACGCCACCTGGGATGGCCAGCAGCTCAGCGGCCGCATCGGCGGGCGCTTTGAGGGCAAGGACATCCGGCTGAGCCTGCAGGCCGGCGCCGTGACGGGCCGCATTGGGGGCGACTTTGTGGGCTTCGGCGCCACTGGCGAGGCCAGCCCCCAGCAGGTGACGGTGCGGCTGGGCGGGCGCGTGAATGGCGACGACGTGCGGCTGGGCGGGCGCGTGAATGGCGACGACGTGCGGCTGGACATCCGTGAGGGCCAGGTGCAGGGGCGTTTCTCGGGGCAGGTGCACGGCAAGGACGTCCACCTGAGCAGCGAGGGCGCGCGGCTGGTGGGCCGGATTGGCGGCCGGTTTGAGGGCAAGGACGTGCAGCTGGACGCCCCCGGGGTGCCCCTGGAACTCGCCGCCCTGGCCGCAGTGTGCGCCTACAAGGCATTAGAAGACCAGCAGGCCAGTGCAGACGCAGACGGCTCCTCCTGATCACAGCGGTGGGCACCGCCGGCCGCCCGCCGTTCTCGTGCCGGCCGGAAGAGGACCCGCCCCCGCCCTGGGGGCCAGCTTTGACCGAACGGACAACTCTGCACGGCGTTCCCCCTACGGGGCCGTGTGCGCCCACTCGGCCCAGGACGGGCCAGCCACCTGCGCGCCCTGCGGCACCGCCGCCCCACCGCGCCACGCCCGGAACAGGGGCACCGGCAGCGGGAGGCTCAGCACCCGTTGCAGGCCCCGGGCGCGCGCCAGTTCTGGAAAGGTCAGGGCCTGGGGCCCACACAGCTCGGGCACCCGGCCCGCAGGCGCGCCCAGACCCAGGGCGCACAGGCGCTGCGCGGCGCTGCGGGCAGCCAGCGGCTGCAGGGTCACGCCTGCCGGCACCAGCGTGACCGGCCCCGGCAGGGTCAGGCGGCGCAGCAGCTCATCGGCAAATTCGTGGAACTGTGTGGTGCGCAGAATCGTGAAGGGCACCCCGCTGCCTTCCACCAGCCGCTCGGCCGCCCACTTGTCGCGGTAGTAGGGCGCGCCCTGCAAGCCTTCCAGGCCCGCAATGCTCATGTAGACCAGGTGGGCTGCGCCGGCCGCCTGCGCGGCCTGCACCACCCGCCCGGTGAGGGCCACGTCGGTGCCCGCCCTCAGCGGCTGGGTGGCCAGATGCACCAGCACGTCGCCTGGACGCAGCGCGGCCTCCAGGGTGCCGGGCTGCTCCAGATCGCCCTCTACCCAGGTCAGCCCGGACTGGGAGGCGCGGGGGCGGCGGCTCAGGGCCACCACCTCGGCGCCGGCGGCCTGCAGCAGCGGCAGCAGGTGCCGCCCCAGGGTGCCGCTGGCGCCCGTGACCACCACGCGGGTCATGGCGCTCCCCGCAGCGGGCGCGCCCGCAGGCTCAGGGCGGCGGCCAGGGCCACCAGCGGCAGGCCGCTGAGGGGCATTGCCATACTGCCCAGCAGCCCGGTTAGCAGCCAGCCCTGCACAAAGGCGCGGGGCAGCGGTTCGCGCCGGGTCTCGAAGGCGGCGGCCAGCTGGCCCTGGCCGTACAGCAGCGCGCCGTACAGCAGGAACCAGAAGGCCGCCATGCGGTCCCAGTGGGGGTCAATGGCCCCCACCACCCCGGCCTGCAACCAGGCCAGCAGCGGTTCGCGGTACAGCACCACCCCAACGGCCAGATGCAGCAGGGCCAGACCCCGCAGCCAGCGACTTGCTCGTGTCATCTCCATCCTCCTGAGGGCTTAGGGCTCGGGCAAAGGCGCGGCGCGGCCGGGCAGCAACTGGTAGAGCAACGTACTGATCTGGCGGTATTCCTCGCCCTGAATGGGCGGGTGCATCTGGGCGGCGCCCAGGTACACGGCGTAGCCCAGCCGGGCCAGCAGGCGGCCCTGGTGCGGATCGCCCACGATGGCCGTGAACAGCTCGCCCAGGTACTGCAGCCGCCGCTCATCCACCGGCCGCACCAGTTCGCGGGCGCCGGGGTCACGCTCGGCCCACAGCCGCACAGCGCGGTCCTCGGCCGGGTTGCGGCGGCTGATCTGCTCGGTCAGAGCCTGCAGTTGCCCGGCGGGGGGCAGCCGGGGGTCAATGGTGTTCACCACGTCGGCAAAGCCCACATGGTCCAGGTGCGTCAGCAGCGCGGCTTTATAGGCGCTCAGGCTGGCGAAATGGTGGTAAAAGGACCCCTTGGTCAGCCCCATGAAGGTTGAGAGCCCCTCCACGGTCAGGCCGCCCTCGCCCTGGGCGGTCAGCACCCCCAGCCCCGCATCCAGCCAGTCGGTTTTTGAGGTTCGGGCCATGACACCCGAACCGTACCATACCGAATGGTACGGTGGGGGGCGGATTGTCCTGGGCCCCGCTTGCCAGCAAGCCGCACATTCCCGTCCCCGGGCGCGTGGTACGTTTTCGCCCATCATGACGGTCACTGCCAAGGCGAGAACGCTCGGAGAATTGCTTCAGATGCCGGAATACGCCGGACGCACGCCGTTTGACGGCCGGGTAAGGCTGGTGCAGGACGAGGTGCGCAAGAACCTGACGCGCAAGCTGCGCGCGGGCGAGGACCTGTTTCCGGGTGTGGTGGGCTACGACGACACGGTGATTCCGCAGCTGGTCAACGCCCTGCTGGCGAGGCAGAACTTTATTCTGCTGGGCCTGCGCGGTCAGGCCAAGAGCCGCATTCTGCGCGCCATCACCGATCTGCTGGACCCCGAAGTGCCGGTGATCGCCGGGGCCGACATGCCCGATGATCCCCTGAACCCGGTGGGCGCCGAGGGCCGGCACCTGCTGGAAGCCCACGGCCTGGACCTGCCCATTCGCTGGCTGCCGCGCGCCGAGCGCTACGTGGAGAAACTGGCCACTCCTGACGTGACGGTGGCCGATCTGGTGGGCGACGTGGACCCCATCAAGGCCGCGCGCCTGGGCACGTCCCTGGGCGACGTGCGCTCCATGCACTTTGGCCTGCTGCCGCGCGCCAACCGGGGCATCTTTGCCGTGAACGAGCTGGCCGACCTCGCGCCCAAGGTGCAGGTGGCGCTGTTCAACATCCTTCAGGAAGGGGACGTGCAGATCAAGGGCTACCCCATTCGCCTGGAACTGGACGTGATGCTGGTCTTTTCGGCCAACCCCGAGGACTACACGGCGCGCGGCAAGATTGTCACGCCACTCAAGGACCGCATTGGCAGCGAAATCCGCACCCATTACCCCACGGACATTGGGCTGGGCATGGCCATCACCGAGCAGGAAGCGGTGCGGGCCCCCTCGATCACGGTGCCGCCGTTCATGGCCGAACTGATTGAAGAAATTGCCTTTCAGGCGCGCGAGGACGGCCGCGTGGACAAACTGAGCGGAGTCTCGCAGCGCCTGCCCATTTCCCTGATGGAAGTGGCCGCCGCCAACGCCGAGCGCCGCAGCCTGACGGGCGAGGGCGCTCCGGTGGTGCGCGTGAGCGACGTATACGCCGGCCTGCCTGCCATTACCGGCAAGATGGAACTGGAATACGAGGGTGAACTCAAGGGCGCCGACAACGTGGCCCGCGACGTGATTCGCAAGGCCGCCGGGGCCGTGTACGCCCGCCACTACGGCAGCGCCAACACCCGCGAGCTGGAAAAGTGGTTTGAGAACGGCAACGTGTTCCGCTTTCCGCAGGGGGGTGACGTGGGGGCCGCCCTGAAGGCCGCCCAGGAGGTACCGGGGCTGCCGGACCTCGCCGCCGAGGTGGCCGCCAGCGCCGACGACGCGGTGCGCGTGAGCGCCGCCGAATTCGTGCTCGAAGGGTTGTACGGCCGCAAGAAACTCTCGCGCGCCGAGGAACTGTACGCCGCCCCCGAACCCGAAACCCGCCAGCAGCGCGGCGGCCGCTGGAACTGAGCCGGGCATAAAACAGGCCCCCTGTCGTGGTGACGGGGGGCTTTGTGGTTAGCGGGGTGTGGGGTGCGGTTCAAGAGCTACGGCCACAGCTTCCTGGTGTCAAGCCCACCCTGAGCCTCCACCCCCGTCACCCCTCCTTTCCCGCGCACCGCCTCCTATTCCCCGCCTCCCTTATATGGCTTCCGAAAAATTCCGTAACACATTACGGAATTTTTTCGACCGGAGGGACTCGAAGAGCTGCGGAGCAGAGAAGGAACACATGCGGATTTCCGGGAATTGGGCTGGAGCAGCGCCGAAGGCGGGGAACATCCCCCTTCTTCCCGGATGGTACGGAAATGGACGGCCGTCCGTATTACTCCCCTTCCAGCTTCCGGTACACCGCCCCCGCCACCAGCCCACCCAGCGTGTACCACGCGGCGGTCAGCAGCAGCGTCTGCGGGCGCTCGTGGGGCTGGTGGCCCAGGCCCAGGCGGGGGGGCAGCGCGGCGCCGCCCACACCAGCGGCCACGCCCAGAGCCGTGCCCAGCGCAGGTGCGCGGGCCGCGCCGCCCAGCCCAGCCAGAGCGTAATAGACCGTGTTGGACGCCAGGTCAGCAGCCAGGGTGGTGGCGTACAGCGCCCGGCCGCGCGGCGGCTCCTGACCCAGGGCCAGCAACCCGGCGCTCAGGGCCCGCTCGCCAATGACCTCCATGCGCGGGGCGTGGGGCAGCACGCGGCGCACCCCCTCGTTCAGCAGATTCACGGTCACGGCCCCAGCCAGCCCGGCCAGGGTCAGCGCGGCCCAGCGGGGCAGGCGGGGCGGCGCGGCCTCGGGTGGGGTAGCGGGCAGGGCCGGCAGATTGGGGTGGTCGTTCATGGAACCTCCTGTGAGGCCATGGCAGCACGGCGCGGCGTGGCAAAGATGTGCCCTGGCCCCTGGGGCCGCTTAAGAATGGCCGCCCGGCCGCCCCGTACCCTGAAGCCCATGCTGCCCCCGGCCCTGGCCCAGTTGCTGACGTACCACGCGCCGCTGTCCACCCTGCAGCGCGAGCAGGACGGCGCGGTGACGCTGCTCACGCCCGGCGTGAATGTGCTGGCCCTCAACGCCACCTACCTGCCGGCCGACCCCGGCCCGGCCGCCCTGCGGGCAACTGCGCAGTGGCACGCAGCCCATGAGCTGCCAGCCCTGGTGGCCTCGGCCGCGCCCCTGGCGGGTGCCCAAGTGGTGGCGACCCTGCGGGTGGGGCCCTGGAGCCCCCAGCCTCTGCCACCAACCGGCCCTGAGGCCGCTGAAGTGGTGGTGGAACAGATTTCACGCCTGCATCTGGGGCTCTGGGCGCAGGCACTGGCCGGGAGCCGGGGCACGCCGGGCTGGGGCCCCCCACTGGCCCGGCAGCTGGGGGCCCGGCTGGAAGGAACGCGCGGCTTCCTGCCCCTGCTGGCCTACCGGCAGGAGGAGGCGGTGGGGGCCCTGCTGTGGCAGGCCCAGGGCCGGGGCGGCGCCGCGCTGCTGTGGGGGGCCGCAGAGCCGGCTGTGGCGGCGGCGCTGCTGAACACCGCCGCCGCGCTGGGCGAACCTCTACTGACCGCCTGGACCCCCGAGGACTTTGAGGCCCCGGGCGAGGCCGTGTTTTTCAGCCTGCTGCCGTCGTGACTGGGGCAGGGGCTCTCCGGAGAAACTGAGGTCTGGGCTGCAGGTCTCTTGAACCCACGCTCAAATCGGCCAGCGCTGTGAGATTCTTCTCACCACAGGCCCGCATGATGTGCCTTCCATGAGAAACACCACCTGTGAGAATTCTGGCAAAACATGGGCATTTTTGCGCTCAGTCAGCTCGGCGGATGGCATGAGACATGAGAGCCTTCACCTCATGTTTATGGAGGCTTGAAGCGGTTCTAATACAGGCATGCGCTTTGCCCTGCCGCGTTCTGCCAGCCTGGTGCTGCTCGCCCTGACCCTCGCTGCCTGCGGCGCAGGCCCCAGCGCCCCCGGGGCGGAAGGTCAGACCCCAGGAGGCCACAGCGGCAACGTGGCCGACACCTTGGCCGCGCAGGCGGTGGCCACCCCCATTGCCCTGACGCCCGGTCAGACGCTGCAACTGCGCGTGACGGTGAACGGGCAACCCGCGCAGCCCGGCCAGCTGACCTGGACCAGCAGCAACGCCGCCGTGGTGACGGTGAACCAGAGCGGCCTGGTCACCGCCACCGGCGCCGGCAGCGCCACCGTGCGGGCCGCGCTGAGCAGCCGGCCTTCGGCCTTTCTGGACTTTCCGGTAACGGTGGGCGCGGCGGCCCCGGCGCCCACCCCCACTCCACCCGCGGCGGGCTTCGCCCAGCGGGTGCTGGACCTGACCAACGCCGCGCGTGCGGCGGGCGCCACCTGTGGCAGCGCCGCCTACGCCCCGGTGCCGGCCCTGAGCCTGAACCCCCAGCTGACCCAGGCGGCCCAGGGCCACGCCGCCGACATGGCCGCCCAGAATTACTTCAGCCACACGGGCAAGGACGGGCGCACCTTCGCGCAGCGCGTGACGGCCGCCGGCTACACGTGGCGCGCGGTGGCCGAGAACATCGCCGCCGGGCAGAGCACCCCGGAACAGGTGGTGACCGGCTGGCTGAAAAGCGAAGGCCACTGCAAGAACATCATGAGCGCCAGCTACCGCGAACTGGGCGTGGGCTACGCGCAGGGCGGCAGCTATGGCCACTACTGGGTGCAGGATTTCGGCAGCGCCCGGTAAACCAGGAGCAACCGAAAGGGGGCGGCCCATTCAGCCGCCCCCTTTCGGTTCGTGTTCAGCGCCCGAACAACGGCAGGTATTCGCTGTAC
Organism: Deinococcus arcticus; assembly: GCF_003028415.1. Taxonomy (NCBI): domain Bacteria; kingdom Thermotogati; phylum Deinococcota; class Deinococci; order Deinococcales; family Deinococcaceae; genus Deinococcus; species Deinococcus arcticus. The sequence goes on along the minus strand of NZ_PYSV01000008.1, from coordinate 148,123 downwards.
CCCTGCACTTCCAACTGAGACACCGGAACAAAGCGCAGCGCCGCCGAGTTGATGCAGTAGCGCAAGCCGCCCTGCGCCTGCGGCCCGTCCGGAAACACGTGGCCCAGGTGCGAGTCTGCGCCCTGAGAGCGCACCTCGGTGCGGGCATAGCCAATCTTGTAGTCCGTGTTCTCGGTCAGGGCCACGCTGGGAATGGGGCGGGTAAAGCTGGGCCAGCCACAGCCCGCGTCGTATTTGTCCAGGCTGGAAAACAGCGGCTCGCCGCTCACCACATCCACGTAAATGCCTTCCTCGGTGTGGTCCCAGTATTCGCCCGTAAAGGCCCGCTCGGTGCCCTCGTGCTGCGTGACCTGATACTGAATGGGATTCAGGCGCTCGCGCAGCTCGGCGTCGCTGGGTTTGGTGTATTTGCCGGTCATAGGCGCAGTCTGGCGCGTCCGCGTGCAGAAACGGTAAGTGGGACGTGGAGAGGGGTTAGTGGAAGCGCCCCCTGCGTTTTTCCCACTTCCCTACGGCCCACTCTCCACGTCCCTCACAGCGGCATATTCCCGTGCTTCTTGTACGGCCTCGCCTCTTCCTTGTCGCGCAGCATCTCGAAGGTCTGAATCAGGATGCGCCTCGTGTCCTCCATCGGAATCACATCGTCAATGTAGCCCTTGCTGGCAGCCACATACGGATTGTCAAAGGCGTCCTTGTACTCGGCAATTTTCTGGGCGCGGGTGGCCTCGGGGTTCTCGCTGCCTGCAATTTCGCGGCGGTAGACGATGTTCGCGGCCCCCTCGGCGCCCATCACGGCCACGGCGGCGGTGGGCCACGCGTACACCACGTCGGCGCCCATATCGCGGCTGTTCATGGCGAGGTACGCCCCGCCGTAACTCTTGCGCGTGATCAGGGTGATCTTGGGCACCGTGGCCTCGGCGTAGGCGTACAGCATCTTGGCGCCGTGGCGGATGATGCCCGCGTGTTCCTGCGCCACGCCGGGCAGGAAGCCGGTCACGTCCACCAGCGTCAGAATGGGGATGTTGTAGCAGTCGCAGGTGCGGATAAAGCGCGCGGCCTTGTCAGAAGCGTCAATGTTCAGCGTGCCGGCCATCACGCGCGGGTTGTTCGCCACAATGCCCACCGACTCGCCGTTCAGGCGCGCGAAGCCCACGATGATGTTCCTGGCCCAGCCGGGCTGGATTTCCAGAAAGGTGCCGTCGTCCACGAGTTCGTGAATCACGTCGTGCATGGGGTAGGGCTTGCGCTGGTCCGGCAGCACGATGTCCAGCAGCTTCTCTGTGGTGCGGGTGGCCGGGTCGCGGCTGGGGAGGGCCGGGGCCTTTTCGTGGGCGTTCTGCGGCAGGTAGGACAGCAGGTCGCGCACGCCGCGCAGCACGGCCTCGTCGCCGTCGTACTCCAGGTGCGCCACGCCGCTGCGGCGGGTGTGCACGTCGGCGCCGCCCAGCTGGTCAAAGGTCACGTCCTCACGGGTGACGGACTTGATGACCTCTGGCCCCGTGATGAACATGTAACTGCTGCCCTCGCTCATCAGGATGAAATCGGTCAGGGCCGGCGAGTACACCGCGCCGCCCGCGCAGGGCCCCAGAATGGCGCTGATCTGCGGAATGGCGCCCGAATAGATGGCGTTGCGGTAAAAGATCTCGCCGTAGCCCGACAGGCTGTCCACGCCTTCCTGAATGCGGGCGCCCGCACTGTCGTTCAGGCCAATGACCGGGCAGCCGGTCTTGGCGGCCAGATCCATGATTTTCGTGACCTTCGCGGCGTTCATCTTGCCCAGCGAGCCACCCAGCACGGTGAAATCCTGCGAAAAGACGAAGACCTGCCGCCCGTCAATGGTGCCCCGGCCCGTCACCACGCCCTCACCGGGGGCGTCCACGCCCTGCATCAGTCGCCCACCCCGGTGCTCCACGAAGGTGCCCATTTCCAGAAAGCTGCCGGGGTCCAGCAGCGCCTCTATGCGCTCACGGGCCGTGAGCTTGCCGCCAGCTTTCTGCTTTTTCAGCCGCTCCGGGCCGCCGCCCTGCTCCACCTTGGCGCGGCGCTGCTCCATGGCCGCAATCAGTTCCTGAAGTTCGATGCCCGGCTGTGTCATGCGGGACATGGTATCCAAACGGGCGTTAGGTGAGGCGGGAGGCAGATGGCAGATGGCAGATGGCAGATGGCAGATGGCAGTGAAACTGCCTCATGTGGCCCGGCGCGCCTGTCAAGCCTCTCGTTGTTCCTACAGCCCACAACCAACGACCCATACCTCAAACGCCTGCGCCGCCCCACATGGAGGCGGCGCGGGCGATCAGCAGAGCAATCAGCGCAGGCGGAAGGTGGCCTCTAGGCTGCTGCCGTCCAGCAGAGCCACGCGCACGGTGCGGCAGGTGTCGGCCCAGGCTTTTTCGGTCTTCCACACGTACCCATACTGGCCGTCGTAGTGCAGGCCAGAGCCGCCCGAGGCGCCGGTGGGCACAGCGGGCCCCAGGGCGCCCAGGCTGCTGCACGACACCGGCCACGAGGCGGGCGAGCCGGCGGCCAGGATGTTCAGGCCCCAGTCGCCGCCCAGGCTGAATTTCAGCGGCACGGCGCTGCCCGCCTTGATCACGTTGACCTCGTTCATGCGCACTGGCTGGAAGAAGCCCTGCACGGCGAAGCGCACCTGCACAGTAAAGCTGCTCTGCGCGGCGTTGCCTGCCGCGTCGGTGGCGGTGCAGGTCACCGTGGTGCTGCCCAGCGTAAAGGCGCTGCCACTGGGAGGCGCACACGCCACGACCACACTGGGGTCTACCACATCACTGGCGGTGGGCAGGGGGTAGTTCACGGGGGCACTGAACTGCCCCGGGGCCGGGGTCACGCTCAGGTCAGGGCTGGGGGCCAGGGTGGGGGGCGTGGTATCGGCCACGGTTACGGTAAAGGTGCCGCTGGCGCTCAGGCCGCCGCTGTCCTCCACCGTGCAGGTCACGGTGGTGGTGCCCAGGGCGAAGGTGCTGCCGCTGGCCGGGGTGCAGACCGGGCTCAGCGCACCGTCCTCGGCATCGGTGGCGCTGGCGCTGTAGGGCACGGCGGCCCCGGCAGCCGAGGTGGCTTCGGCGCTCTGGGCGCCCGGCAGGGTCAGCGTGGGCGGCGTGTTAGCCGGCACCTGAATGGTCACGCTGTAGGGCGCCGCCGACACGTTCGAGGCGTCACGCGCCGTAAAGGCCACCACGAAGGAGCTGCCCGCCTCGTCGGCCTCGGGGGTCCAGCTGAAGGTGCAGGTGGTGGCCCCGCCCGAAGCCGCGCAGGCCCCGAAGGTGGCGTGGGGGGGCAGCCCCAGGTGATTGACCGTCACCGGGGTGCCGTCGGGGTCGGTGGCCTGCACCTGGAAGCTCAGGGGCGTGCCTGCATTCAGGGTGAACACCTGCCCGTTACCCGGGAAGGGCGGACTGGTGGTAAAGGCCGGCGGATTGCCGGTGACCAGCCGGATCAGGAAGTCCACCGGGGTGGTGGCCACCAGGGGCCCAGAGGCTGAACCCAGGCGCTCTTCAATGGTCACCTGGGTGGCAAAAACGGTGCCGGCAGGGGCGCCGATGGGCGGCAGGGTGTATACCCCGGCCGGGCTGATACTGCCCGGCATGGGACCGCCGATCCCGGTTTCTGCCGCCACGCTGGGCTGGTTGGACAGCCGGAACACCAGCACGTGGCCGTCCGGGTCGGCCGCCGGCACGCTGAAGGTGCAGACCGTGGCCACCACGCAGTCCACCACGGGCGGCAGGGTGGTCACGGGATTGGTGGTGTTGCCCGCAAAGCTGACCACGCTGCGCACCAGATAAGGATCGCTGGGGCCAGTGTTGGCGCCGTCCAGCCGGCAGCACGCCTGGAACAGGGCGGTGTACGGGCCGGGGCCCGGGTAGGTCTTGGTAAAGCCGTTTTCAATGGTGCTGCCGGTCTGGGTGATGGCACGGGCGTACAGCAGGTCACCGGCCGGGTCCACCGATTCCACGCGGCCCACCATGCGCCCCGGACGGGTGGTGCCGTCCCCGAAGGCAAAGGCGTTGGAGGCGCTGGCGGCCATATCCACGTAGTCGCCGGGCGCGGGCAGACCGCCGGAGCCTGTGCAGGTGGTCACAGCGCCGGCTGGGGTGCGGCAGCGGTCAGTCAGGTAGAAGCCAGCGCGAAAGCCCCCGCGCAGCTCAAAGCGCACGGTGTTGGGCCCAGTGACGGTGTAAGACAGGTTCTGGTAGCGGTCATGCGACTGGGCCGCCAGGGCGGGCGCCGCAACAACAGGCGCCGCAGGTGCAGGTGGGCTGTGCGGCGCGCAGCCGCTCAGGGCGGCCCCACACAGCAGAGCCAGGGCCGTCAGAAGTCGTCTCATGTTCATCCTCCCCAGATGAAGCACGGCAACACAAGTTTGTCTGCACTGGGGGCCGGGGCTCCAGCGGCACATGGCCGCAGGTCCCGGACCATCCGGCAGCAGCGGGGCGGCGCGCACCTTCAAGGCGGCGCACAGCAACGCGGCACAACACGCCCCACCGACGTTCGCCCGGCCCCGGAGCCCTGGGCCACGAACGCCACCACAGATCGATCTTCATGAAGCGTAACACAAAATACGAAGTGAGGTTCTTCACAGAAGCCGTTGAGGGTTCAGGGCCAGAGCGCTGGCCTTTGTCTCCCTGCGCCCGCCTCCCCTACCGGCCCGGCTCCACAGTCAGCTCTCCCCCCTCCATGCGCACAATGTTGGCCAGTGTGTGAAGAGGCACGCCCAGGTCGGCCAGTTTGGCGCGGCCGTGTTCAAACTGCTTTTCCACCACGCAGCCAATCCCCAGTAACTGCGCCCCGCTCTGGGCCAGAAGGGTGCTCAGGGCGCGCAGGGTGCCGCCCGAGGCCAGAAAATCGTCCACCACCACCACACGGTCGGCTGGGCCCAGGAACTCGCTGCTGACAAACAGTTCCACCACGCCGCCCTTGGTGCGGCTGACCGACTGGGCGGTGAAGATGGGTTCTTTCATGGTCACTGGCTTTTTCTTGCGGGCATAAACCATGGGCACGCCCAGGGCCATGGCAGCCGCAATGGCGGGGGCAATGCCGCTGACTTCAATGGTCACGACCTTGCTGGGGCGCAGCGGAGCGAAGTGACGCGCAAAGGCCTCGCCCATCTCGCGCGTCAGGTCTGGCAGCAGCTGGTGGTTGACCAGACCGTCCACCTTCAGAATGCCGCCGGGCAAGATTTCCCCCTGTTGCCGGATCGCCTCTACCAGTGCCTGCATGGGGGCAGTGTAGCGGCCCCGCCCACAGGGACCGGGGCCTGAACAAAGGAAGCGGGGCTCAGCATCGGGGGGTGCCTGCGTTCACGCTGCCGTCGCTGGGCGCGTACTGGAAGCGGCGCACGGTCACTTCTGTCTCCTGGCCGTTTGCGGGGGCCATGCCTCTGAACAGCCACAGGTTCATGTGCACGGGCATCTCAATCTGGGCAATGCGGGGGTTGGTCCAGCCCCCGGTGCTTGGGTTGTAGGTGGCGGGCCACACGAATTCGTTGCAGCCCATGCGGTTGGAGCGCGCGGTGGTGTGCCCGCCGAAGGTTTCATGAATCACGCGGTCGCGCAGGCGGGTGTAGCGGTGGGTGGTGTAGGTGCCCTGCAACTGCAGAGGCAACACGCGCGAGGTCACCGGCTGACCGCGCGCGCTGGGATAGGTGGTGTAATTCAGCGGCTGGGCGCTGGCCTGCCCCCAGCGGGCCAGCTCCACATCAATTTCAAAGAGGCCGTCCGGGTCCTGCCCGGCAGGCACCGTGTCGGGGGTGGGGTACTGAAACAGACCCAGCACCACATTCTGGTCCAGCTGATCCACGCGGCCGATCACCCGCCACTCGTAGGTGCCGTAGCCCAGGCGGCGCCCAGTGCTGACTTCGGCGTTGGTCCACGTGCTCCCGTCGCGGCGGATGGCGAGGTGCAGGTCGCCCGCCGCATCCAGCCAGACATTCCGGGCCGACCAGGTGTTGGGCCCCGGGCCCAGCCCTGAGCCCTCCTTGACGGTCCAGGTGAAACCACTGAAATTCAGCGTGGCGGCCTGCGGCTGCACAACACGGGCCGCCTGCTGCCCAAGGTGAGGCACCTGCGCACCACACGCGGTTAATCCCAGCACCAGTGTCAGTCTTGGCAAAACGGAATTCATGGTGTCCTCCTGACACGTCTACTGAATCACAAGTCAGCTGCGCAATGATGTAAAAATTCCAATTCAGTGATTGAGATTGAAAATTTATATCATTGGTCAACGGCGGGGTCGGCCAGTTGGCGCATGGCGGGGCGGGGGCCGGGCACCAAGAATGCGGGGGTGCGTATCCTGCCCGACCTGTCGCCTGCCGAACAGGCCGCTTTTGCCGGCAAATACGGCCTTCAGGGCCCACTGCGCCGCCTGCCCAGTGTGGGCATGGTGAACCGCGTGTACGAAACAGTGTGGCAGGACCAGCCGGCCGTGCTGCGCGTGCCCCTGCCCGGCGACGACGAGGACACCCTGACCGAGAGCGTGGCCGCACCCGCCGCGTTCCGGGCGGGCATCTGCACCCCAGAACTGCTGATCTTTGACGAGGACCGGGACATTGTGAACGCGCCGGTGACGCTGTATGCCCTGGCGCCGGGGCGCAGCCTGGAGGACCTGGGCTGGCCCCCCGGCGACCCCCGCCTGCGCCGGGCGTGGCAGGAAGCCGGGCGGGAACTGGCCCGGCTGCACCAGGCGGTGGGCCCGGTGGCCGACCCCCTGGGGCGCCTGGAACCTATTCGCCCGCCCGACGTGGCGCGCGTTCAGGCCCAGGTAACGGGGGCCGCGCGATTAGGGGCGGGGGAAGCCGCGTGGGCCGCGGCCCTCACGCAGCGCCTGCTGGCAGACCACCCGCCCCCCACCCACCCCGTCTTCCTGCACAACGACCTGCACGCCGGCAACCTGATGGTGACCGGGGACGGCGCGCTGACCGCCCTGATTGACTGGGGCGACGCGGGCTGGGGCGACCCGGTGCTGGACCTGACGTACGGCGGCCCGCTGGCGGCCCCGGACCTGCGACGCGGCTACGAGGACGAAGCGCCGGGAGCGCTGGGCGAGGGCGCCACCCTGCGTCTGCTGGCCTACCTGCTGCACGACGCGGTGCGCCGCCTGGGCCGCAACCCAAAGGCCCATGAGGCCGACCTGTGGCACAGCCGCCCCGGCACCGCGCTGCTGCACCTGCTGCGCGTGAGCCCGCAGTTTCCAGAGTGGCAGGCGGCGCTGGCCCCCGGCTGAAGGCTGAAGCCCGGCCCACCCGCTGCCCACAGTGCACCCGTACACTGCCCCCATGCGCCGCGTTCTGCCTGTTCTGCTGCTGGCTGCCCTGGTCTCCCCCGCCCACGCCGCTTCCGTGGAGGTGCCGGGCACGGGCGTGCGCTTTACCGTGCCGGCCGGGTTCGTGAAGATGCCGCCGGACATCCTGAAGCTCAAGTATTCGCGCGGCGCGCCGCCCACGGCCGTGTATTCCACCCCGGGGCCGGGCTGGGCCGTGAACATTGCCTTTGCCGTGCGCCGCGCCGAGGTGCCGGGTGACATGGCAGCCCTGAAAGTCCTGCTGGAACGCTCGGTGCAGGGCGCACCCGGGTTCCGCTGGGAGAGCCGGGGCGTCAAGACGCTGGGCCCGCGCGCCTGGGTGGTGCTGCGCTTCTGGGTGCAGGGCGCTGACGCTCCCATCTACAACGATCTGCGCGCCACGCCGGTCAAGGGCGGGCTGCTCATCGTGACCGCCAACGCGGCCAAGTCGCAGTATCCCCGGTATGTCCAGACCCTCAGTGCAGCCCTGGACAGCCTGCGCTGAGGGTCAGCTCAACTCATTGATCTCCGGTTTAAAGCCCACCTGCCGGATGTACTCCAGGTACTGGGGGCCGCTCAGGGCTTCTTGCTGACCGGCCAGGGCCACGAACATGGCCTCCAGCACGTTGGTGGCAAAGTTGCGCTGCCCCATGCGCGGCGTGGTGGTGATCAGGCGCCGCACGCCGCGTGCCTTCATCCACTCGCGGTCGGCGGCGGTGATGGTCTGGGTGAGGATGGTCTTGCCCTGCAGGTTCTGCGGCGCGTAGCGCTTGGCATAGTGGGTATCGCCGGCAATCACATCGGCCCAGGCGTAATACCTGGTGCCCTTGCCGGGCACGCTCTGCTCCTGTTTGGCGCCCGTGGGGTAAAACCAGTCCTGGGGCAGCCGGGTCAGCAGCGGCAGCACCAGCCCCGCCACCCGGCGCAGCGAGCCGATAGACCGCAGCGGCCGGTCCAGATTCAGGCCAAACACGAGGTCCCCGTACACCACGTCGGCGCCGTGCTCCGACAGGGCCTCGGCCATGCCGAAGCGGTCCACGGCCGACACCATCAGCACCTTCTGGGTGCGCCAGCGGAGCAGGCCATCCAGCTGGGCAATGGCGTCGCGCTCCAGGGTGTTTTTCAGGCCGCTGCCGTCCAGCACGGGGGTCTGCCGGGCGTGGGCCACCAGCTTGCGCACGTTGGCAAACACGTACTTTTTGCCGCCCGCAATCACGTACAGGTCTGCTCCGCCCAGCCCGAAGGCGTCCACCCGGCCGTCCAGCGCCTGAAACAGCGCCGCCATTTTGGCCGCGTCGCCGTCGGTGCCGATGCGCTCAATCACGAACGGCTGGCCCAGCACGGTCACGGTCTCGCGGGCGTTGCGGCTGCTGTTGCCCAGGCTGATGCTGACCACGTGCTTGTGCCCGGCGGGGGCGGGCTGCCAGCCCTGGAGTGGATCGGTCATGCGGGGCATTCTACGCGGCGGCCCGTGCGCGCCGAGGCGTACAGGGCGTCCAGCACGCGGGCCTGGGCGGCGGCGTCGGCCGGTGGGTACAGTGCCGGCGCCTGCCCCGCCGCCACCGCCATGAAGTGCCGGACCATATGGGCGTAGCCGTTGCTGGGCCCAAAGGTTTCCTCGCGCACCCCCGCGCCCACCGTCACCCGCAGCGTCTGCGCTTCCTGGGTGTGGCTGTGAAACACGCCGTCCATACTGACGGTGCCGCGCGAACCCACCACCGTCACCCCCTGGGTGCTGGGCTCGGTCCAGTCAAAGGCGCAGTCCAGGCTGACCAGGGCGCCGGGGTAGGTCAGCACCCCGCTCAGGCCCACGTCCACGCCGCTGTCCGGGCCCCCCGCCGTCCAGCGGGCCGCCGCTGTGACGGCCTGCGGCTCACCCAGCAGCAGCCGGGCAAGGTTGACCGGGTACGTGCCCACGTCGTACAGCGCGCCGCCGCCCTGGGCCGCGTGCCAGCGGAAGTCGTGCGGGTTGGCCATATGAAAGCCAAAGGCCGCGCGCACGGCCCGCACCTCGCCCAGCTCCTCCGCCACGATCTGGCGCAGCCGGGCCACCTGCGGCTGAAAACGGTAGGCGAAGGCTTCCAGCAGCACCCGGCCAGCCGTTTCGGCGGCAGCGGCCAGGTCCTGTGCCTGGGCGGCGTTCAGGGTCAGTGGCTTTTCGGTCAGGGCGTGCTTGCCTGCCTGCAGGGCGGCCAGGGTCCAGGGGTGGTGCAGGTCGTTTGGCAGCGGGTTATACACCGCTTCCACCTCCGAACCCAGCACGTCCGCGTAGCCGCCCACCAGCGGCACGTTCCATTCCTGGGCAAAGGCGCGCGCCCGCGCGCTGTGCGGGTCGCGCACCCCCAGCGCCGTGACCTCACCCCCCGCGGCCCGAATGGCCGGAATCAGTGCCTGGGCAATGCGCGCCGCCCCCAGAATGCCCCAGCGAAATGGTGTGGTCATGGGGGGCAGTGTGGCAGATGGGGTGTGGGGAGTGGGGTGTGGAACAACCTGATTCTGAACTCGGGCGTTTGTCAACCCCCGACCCTTCCCGCGCCCTGCCCCCCTCTTTGTCCACACCCCACTTTCCACTACCTCTTACTCAGCAAATACCCTTTCGGATGGTGCCCGCCGCTGGCGACCTGGAACAGTTCGTGGGCGTTCCACTTCTGCTGCCCGGCCAGCACCCGCTCGAACAGGCGGATTTCGTGGGTGATCACGCACAGGCGCCCGCGCTGGCTGGTCAGGCGGTGCATTTCCTGCAAGAAGGCGGGGTACAGGGTTTCGTTGGCCTGATGGGTGCTGATGGCGTCGCCCCAGGGCAGATCGGCCATCACCAGGTCAAAGGAGCGGGCGGGCAGTTCGGTGTGCAGGGCGTCACGCACCGCCACCTCGATCTCGCGCCCGGCGGCCTGGATGTTGGCGCGGGCGCAGGTCACGGCCTCGGGGTTCACGTCCACGCCCACCAGGGCGGCGCTGGGGCCCATCAGGTCACGCTCGATCAGCAGGGTGCCGCTGCCGCTCATGGGATTGAAAATGCGGTCCTGCTCGCGCTGCCCGGCCAGTTTGTGGGCGGCGTAGGCAATGGTGGCGTTCAGGCCGCCGGCCATGTTGCACACCCGCCAGGGCCGCGCGCTCAGGGGCTTCGGCGTGATGCGGGCCAGCACGTCCCAGCCGGGGCCATCCTGTTCAGGCCGCAGGCGAATCAGCAGTTCGCCGGCCTCGGGGTCGTGGGGCAGGTTCAGGCTGGTCTGCAGTTCCTCGGCGAGGCGCTGCATGACCGCCGACTCCTTGCCCGCCGCCGCCAGCCGGAACGAGCGGTGCGCCCCCATCTGTACGGTCCCCAGCAGAAAGTCCGTCAGTTCGCCCAGTTGCTGGTGGCCCAGCAGGCCGCGCGGGCGCGGTACATCCCAGGTGCGCACGCGGTAGACCGCCTGGGCCGCCTTCAGCCGGGTCAGGCGCGCGGGGTCGCCCGGGTACCAGAAGCGCAGGTCCCGGACATCGCGGGCCAGCGGCACCCCGGAGAGCTCGGTGGCCGCCACCTGTTCCAGGCCACGCAGGACCTCCAGTTCGTATTCGTGGGCCGGCTGGCGGGTGCGGTGGTCGCCCCGGGGGCGGGCTTTGCGCCGGGGCTGGGCGTGACGGTCGGGGCGGGCGGGGCGCGGCATAGCAGAACAGTATAGAGCCCCCGCCCCTGGGGGCTGCCGCCGCCCCGCCCGAACGGCGTACAATCCGGGCCGTTCTATGACCCGTCCGCCCCGCCCCCCCCGCGACCTGAGTGCCGGTCGCGCCCGCCGCCGCTTCTCGCCGCTGTCGCGCCTGAGCCCGCCGCAGCTGATCGCGCTGTCGTTTGCCGTGGCCATTCTGGTGGGCGGCGCGCTGCTGGCCCTGCCAGTCACCCACGGCCTGAACCCGGACGGCACGCGGCGCAGCGTGAATTTTCTGCAGGCGCTCTTTACCTCAACCAGCGCCCTGTGCGTGACCGGGCTGAACGTCATTGACCCCAGTAAGGATTTCAACCGGCTGGGGCAGGTGCTGATCATGCTGCTCATTCAGGTGGGGGGCCTGGGCATCATCACCTTCGGTACGGCCTTCGCGCTGATCTCGCGGCGCCGCGTGAATTTTACCGAGCGCCTGCGGCTGGCCCAGCAGGTCAGCGCACTGAACACCGGGGGGGTGCTGGGTCTCATCCGGGCCATTTTTCTGTACACCTTCGTGATTGAGCTGGTGGGCGCCGCCCTACTGGCCTTTCGTTTCGTGCCGCAGGAAGGCTGGGGCCGGGGCCTGTTCTACTCGCTGTTTCACTCGGTCAGCGCTTTTAACAACGCGGGCTTCGCGCTGTACAGCGATAACCTGATGGGCTTCGTGGGCGATCCGCTGGTCAGCGTGGTGATCGCGCTGCTGATCATCCTGGGGGGCACCGGCTTTCTGGTACAGCTGAATGTGGTGGCCCACCTGCTCAATCCCCGGCGCAACCGCCTGATGGTGCACAGCAAACTGGTGCTGACCATGATGGCTGCGCTGCTGCTGCTGGGCACGGTGGCCTACCTGGTGCTGGAATGGAACAACCCCAGAACGCTGGGGCCACTGGGCCTGGGCGAGCGCGTACTGGCCTCGTTCTTCCAGAGTGTGACCACGCGCACCGCCGGCTTCAACACCCTGGATTACGGCGCCATGGGCCTAACCACGCTGTTCATCACGATTATCCTGATGTTCATTGGCGCCAACCCTGGCTCCACAGGCGGCGGCATCAAGACCAGCACCTTCTACGTGATGATGGCCTCGGCCTGGAGCATGGTGCGCGGGCGGCGCGATACCACGCTCTTTGAGCGGCGCATCGACACCGACACGATTCTGCGCGCCATGACGGTGGGCCTGCTGAGCATTGGGCTGGTCAACGTGATGCTGATTGCGCTGCTGGGCCTGAACACCCGGGACGACGTGCGCTTTGTCCAGCTGTTTTTCGAGGCGGTCAGCGCCTTCGGCACCGTGGGCCTGAGCATGAATACCACCCCGCTGCTGAACCCAGCCCAGCATGTGATTCTGATTCTGCTGATGTTCCTGGGGCGCATTGGTCCGCTCACCTTCGCGGTGGCCTTTGGGCGCCCGCGCTCGACGGTGCCGGTGCGCTACCCGGCCGACAAGGACATTCTGATCGGCTGACCCCGCCGCTTTCCTGCACACCAGAAAGGACCTGTTAACAATGAAAAGCAAACAATGTCTTGTGATCGGGCTGGGCCGCTTTGGCACCGCCGTGGCCACCACCCTCTACGAAATGGGCCACGAAGTGGTGGCCATAGACCAGCACGAAGAAAACGTGGAACGCGTGATGAACCTTGTCACGCACGCTGCAATTGTAGACGCCAGCGACGAGCGCGCCCTGCGCACCCTGGGCGTGGGCGACTTTGACGTGGTGGTGGTGGCCATCGGCACCGACGTGCAGGCCAATATCCTGGCGACCATGAACGCCAAGAGCCTGGGCGCGCCCTACGTGGTGTGTAAGGCGATTGACGAGATGGCCCGCCGGGTGCTGGAGCGCATTGGTGCCGACCTCGTGATTCGCCCGGAACACGACATGGGCGTGCGGCTGGCCCGCCAGATCGCCACCCCGAACATTGTGGACACCCTGGACCTGGGGGGCGACTACGCCATCGTGGAAATCGAGGCCAACGACCGCCTGAAAGGCACCCTGCGCGACCTGAATCTGACGGGCCGCTTTGGCGTGCAGGTGATCGCCATCAGCCGGGCGGGCAAGATTGAGGTGACGCCGCGCGCCGAGGACGAACTGCGCTCCCACGACAAACTGGTGGTGATTGGCACCAGCCACAACCTTGACGACCTGCGGCGGTATCTGGGGGAATAGGCGGGGCGGGTGATCTGGAACTGCCAGCCGCTCCAAACGGGCCCCTTTGCAGCCTGTTGCGGGTCAGCACTGGGCCACATTCGTTCTGGCGTCAGACAGCTTCCGAAACATTCCGTCACACATGACGGAATGTTTCCGACCAGAGGACTCGCAGAGCTGCGTAGCCGAGCAGGAACGAATGCGGATTGCCAGGAATTGAAGTCACATCCCCTGTCTTTCCGGATGTGACGGAAATGGACGGCAGTCCGTATCAGACGGGCGCCCAGCTTCTTTCAGCCCCCGTGCCCCAGCGCCACGACCAGCGCCGCCAGCAGGGGAAGCAGCGCGCCCAGGCCCCACACCACCCCGGCGCGCGCCAGCCCTGGGCGCAGCAGAAACAGCAGCAGCGCCAGAGCAGTCAGCAGGGTCAGGAGCAGGTAGGCAAGCACCACGCCGCCCAGCATAGCGCCTAGCGTTCGGCGCGCTTCTGGGCCTCGTCCAGCGCGGCCTTGGCGCTCAGTTTGCCGGTGGTGGCTTTCAGGATGGCCTCTTCCAGCAGGGCGGTCCAGGCGGCGTACTCGGGCAGGGTGGGCCGGGGCACCGCGCGGCCAATCTGGGCATGCGCCGCGCGCAGCTGCGGGTTTTTCGCGTACCAGTCTTCCAGCAGGGGCCCGGCGGCGCGCCGGGGCGGCACGTAGGCGGTGGCCTGCACCCAGTGGGCCAGGCGCGCAGGCTGCATCAGGAACTGCCAGAAGGCCACGGCGCCGGCCTGCTCGGCGGCGGGGGTACCAGCGGGCACCGCCAGGGTGGCACCTCCCAGCGGCACTGTGCAGGCGCCCTGCTTTTCACAGGGAAAGGGCGCAATGCCCAGGTTGAAAAACGGCAGCTTGCGCGCGTCAATCCAGTTCGCCACGCTGGCCAGCACAAAGACATTCTGCCCACGGGCAAAATCGAAGGCGGCGCGCGTGGCCTCGTTCAGGGTGCGCGGCTGGGCCTGACCGGCGGCGCTCATGCGGGTCAGCTGGGTCAAGGCTTCCACGGCGTCAGGGCTGTTCAGGCGCGGCGCACTCCCCCCCACCAGGCTGCCCCCGCGCGACAGCACATTCGCCTCAAAGGTCCAGGCGTCGGCGGCGGCCACCAGCGGGCGGCGGCCCCCCGTGGCCAGCGCGCGGCTCTGGGCTTCCAGCTGCGTCCAGGTGTCGGGCGCTCCCAGGCCGGCCCGCTTCAGGCTGCCCGCGTTGTACAGCAGCACCGGCACGCTGAGATTCCAGGGCAGGCCGTAGGTGCGCCCACCCAGCTGCCCCGATTTCCAGGCCGCCGGGTAGATGTCACTCTGCAGCGCGTCCGGCAGGGCTTCAGCGGCACGTGTCAGGTCGGCCAGCTGCCCGCCTGCCGCCAGGGCCGGGAACTGGGTGAATTCCAGCTGCACCAGCGCGGGGGCCTTGCCCGCTTTCAGGGCGCCCTGCAGTTTGGGCAGCAGCTCGCGGTAGTTGCCCTGCACACTGGGCACCACCTCATAAGCGTCCTGGGCCGCGTTAAAGTCGCGGGCGTAGCCGGCCACCACACCCTGCACGCCGCCCATGGCGTGCCAGAACTCCACGCGCACGGGGGCGGCCAGGGCCGAACTCAGGGACAGGGCCAGCAGGGGGGTCAGCAGGGCCAGTCGGCGCATGGCGGCAGGATAGCGGCCCCGGCTGATGACAACTTGATACAGGTTGCGATTGGGTCTTGAGGCGGCCCCTGTGTCCGGGCCCCTCAGGGCAATACGGGATACAGGTCCACGCGGCTGGCGGGCTTCACGTCGCTGCGGGCGGCAATGCCCACCACTGCCGTGCCACCTGTGCGGGCCTGCAGGCGCGTGAGCAGGGTGGCGAATTCGGTCACGTCCAGGCCCTGCACGTACTCGCTGGGCACCCCGCGCGAGGTCACGTCCAGCACGGTGTCCTTGACCAGATCGCTGATCTGCTCCTGCAGGGCCCGGGCATCGCCCCCCAGCGCCACGCTGGCGCGGCGGATGATCTGGTTGCCCCGGAACAGCACGGCGTTGGGCCGGGCGTCGCAGGTGAGCTCCACGGGCAGGCCCGCCGCCGCGTTCTGGGCGGCGCGGCACTGCACGAAGGTGCTCACGTTCAGGCCGCGCAGCTTGGTTTCCAGGGCGCTGCGGGCCGCCGCACTCAGGCGCACGGCCGGGGTGCCGCGCGCGCCCCGGGCCTGGGCACTGCGCGCCGCGTCCTGCAAGAAGGCGTCGAGGTTGCGCACGCTGGGCACCACGGCGGCGTACACCAGTTCGTTTTTTGGGTAGGCGAGGTCACTGTTGCGGGTGGCACTCAGCTCGGCGCGGCTGCTGGAATATTCATCCTGCAGGCGGCCCAGGGTGTCTCTGGCCTGCGCCAGATCGCGCCCCAGGGCCTCGTTGCTTTTTTGCAGCTGCGCCTGCTGCGCCTGCAAGCGCGCCAGATCGGTGCGCACGCGGTCACGCTCGCTGGCGGCCTGGTCACGCTCCGCACCCAGGCGGGTGCGCTCGGCGCTCAGGCGGCCCACCTCGGCCTGAGCGGCGCGCACCTGGGCCTGCGCCTGCCGCTGCTGGGTCTGGGCGCGGGCCAGTTCGGCGGTGGCCTGGGCCAGTGCGGCGCGCGCCGCGTCGCGCGCGGCCTGCACCTCCTGCACCTGCGCCTGCGCCGCCCGGACCTGGGCCTGCGCCTGCCGCTGCTGGGCCTGGGCCGCCCGCACCTGGGCCTGGGCCTGGGCCGCCTGCACCTGGGCCTGGGCCTGGGCCGCCCGCGCCTGGGCCTGCGCGGCCTGGGTCTGGGTCCGGGCCTGGGCCTGGGCCTGCTGCGCCCGCGCCTGCGCCTGGGTGGCCCGCAGCTGCGCGGCTTCGGCAGCCTGCTGCGCGGCCTGGGCGCGGTCCTGGGCGCGGCGCGCTTCCAGTTCGGTCAGGGCCACGCGGGCGTTGAGGTCCACCACCTGGGCGTCCAGGGCCTGGGCGCGGGTGCGGCTGGCCTTCAGGGCGCCCTCGGACTGGGCCAGCTTCGCGCGGCTCTGGGCGGCGCGGTCTTCCAGGGCCGCGCGGGTCTGGGTCAGGGTCTGCACGCGGCGCTGCAGCTCGGCGGCCTGGGCTTTCAGGGTGGCTTCAGCGGCGCGCGCGGCGTTCAGGTCCCGGCGGGCGGCCGTCAGGTCACGCTGGGCGGCCTGCTGCTGGGTGCGCAGCCCCTGCGCTTCCTGCTGGGCGCGGTCACGTTCCTGCTGAGCAGCGCGAATCTGCGCCTGGGCCACGGTGATTTCCCGGCGCAGTTCTTCAAGCTGGGGCCGCAGCTGATCAGCCTGGGCAATGGTGTTGACCGCCGAGCGGTTGAGCAGCAAAAAGGCCGCCAGACTGGCCGCGCTGATGGCCATGCCGGAAAGCACCGCCACAATCAGGGCCGTCTGCTTGGGCCGCAGCCCGAACCAGCGCAGGTGTTTGCGCCCGGCCTTTTTGGCAATGGTGTCGGCGGCGTAGGCCACCACACCAGACAGAATCACCACGAAGGGCAAAAAGAGCCACAGCACCGCGCCTCACGCTCCCTGGGTCACAGCTCGAAGTCGTCGCCCAGATAGTGGCGCCGGGCGTCCTCGTCCTGGGCGAACTGGGCCGGCGTGCCTTCAAATTTCACTTCGCCGTCGTACATCAGATACACCCGGTCGGTCAGGGCGATGGTCTCGCGCACGTTGTGGTCGGTGATAAACACGCCCAGGCCGCGGCGGTCACGCAACTCGCGGATCAGGCGCTGAATCTCGCGGATGCTCTTGGGGTCCACGCCGGTAAAGGGCTCGTCCAGCAGCAGGTAATCGGGGTCGGTGGTCAGGGCCCGCGCCAGTTCCAGGCGCCGCCGCTCGCCGCCCGAGAGCTGGTAGGCGAAGCTGCCCGACAGATGCGACAGGCCGAATTCGGCCAGCAGCGCGTCGGCGCGGGCCTCCTGCTCGGCGCGGGAGAGGTTCTGGTATTCCAGGATGGCCAGCAGGTTGTCGCGCGCCGTGAGCTTGCGAAAGGCGCTGGGTTCCTGCGGCAGGTAGCCCAGGCCCAGCCGGGCGCGTTCGTGCATGGGCAGGCGGGTGACGTCGCGCCCGCCCAGGCCAATGCGCCCGCCGCCGGGACGAATAAAGCCCACCAGCATGTAGAACGTGGTGGTCTTGCCTGCGCCGTTGGGGCCGAACAGCGCCACGATCTCGCCGGGGCGCACTTCCAGGTTCACGCCGCGCACCACCGCGCGGCGCCCGTAGGTCTTGCTCAGGCCCTCGGCGTGCAGCACCGGCCGGGCCGCCCCGGGGCCGGACGCGGGCGCGGCGGTCGAGTGGGACAGGGGCGCGGTCACGTCTGGCAGCGTAGCACGGGCCTCCCGCGCCCCCCGTGAGGGCCAGATGGGACCCCCGGGGCCCGGGCGGCCCTTACACTGGAAGAATGCTGCTGACGATCATCGTGCTCGATTCTGTGGGCGTGGGCGAACTGCCCGACGCCGAGCGCTTTGGCGACGTGGGCGCCCACACCCTGAACCACACCCTGCAGGCGGCCCCGGCAGCGCTGCCGAACCTGGCCGCGCTGGGGCTGGCGCAGGTGGCCAGCGTGCAGACCGGCCCCGACACCGTGCCCGATGTACCCGCCCAGGGCGCCTACGGCCGCATGCGCGAGGTCAGCCCCGGCAAGGACACCAGCACCGGCCACTGGGAATTCATGGGCGTGCAGTTGCAGCACCCGTTTCAGGTGTTTCCGGAGGGCTTTCCGCCGGCGGTCATGGAGCGCTTCGACGCCGCCACCGGCAAGGGCCACCTGTGCAACCGGCCGTACAGCGGCACCGACGTGATTCGCGACTTCGGCCCCGAGCACCTGCAGACGGGCGCGCCGATTGTGTACACCAGCGCCGACTCGGTGTTCCAGATAGCCGCCCACGAGGACGTGGTGCCGCTGGAGACGCTGTACGCGTGGTGCGCCGCCGCCCGCGAGATTCTGCAGGGCGAGTACGCCGTGGCGCGCGTGATCGCCCGGCCCTTCCGGGGTGAATTCCCTTTCGAGCGCGCCGGTGAGCACCGCAAGGACTACAGCCTCGTGCCGCCGCCCACGGTGCTGGACGCCGTGAAGGCCGCCGGACGGGCCGTGATCGGCATTGGCAAGATTCCCGACATCTACGCCCACCAGGGCTTTACCGAGGAAATCCACACCGACCACAACGCCGACGGCGTGGCCAAGACGCTGGCCCGCATGCGGCAGGCGGCGCAGGACGGCACCTCGGGGCTGATCTTTACCAACCTCGTGGACTTTGACAGCAAGTACGGCCACCGCCGCGACCCCGCCGGCTACAGCGCCTGCCTGGCCGAATTTGACGCCGCGCTGCCTGAGCTGATTGCGGCCACCCCCGAGGGCGGCGCCCTGATCATCATCAGCGACCACGGCAACGACCCCACGTGGCACGGCAGCGACCACACCCGTGAATACGGCCTGCTGCTGATGCACCGCGCCGGCTGGGCGGGCGTGAACCTGGGCGAGCGCGCCACCTTTGCCGATGTGGGCGCCACGGTGGCCGAGGCGCTGGGCGCCGAGTGGCAGGGGCCCGGTGAGAGCTTCTGGACACGCCCGAGCTAGGCGGCGAACTGGGCGACCCCAGGGCGGAAGCCAGGGGCGACCTGAAGAGCGAGCCCCGCGCCGAGCTGAAAGAGGGGGCGTTCAGCCTGACCCTGTCGCTGGGCGGGCGTTACGCGGGCGAGCAGCACTGGGCCCTGACGAGCGAGCGCAGCGCCCTGGTTGCGCGCGTGCAGACGGATTTTGGCGGCGTGCTGCCCGAACTGCGCCGGGTGCAGCACAGCCGCCTGCACCCCCGGCACCTCACCAGCCTGGGCTACGCCGAGGGCGACGGCCGGGGCCGCCCCAGCTTCGAGGTGCAGTTTGACCGCCGCGCCGGCCTGGTGCACCTGCGCCAGGGCCGCGAGGAAGCCAGCACGCCGCTGGTGACCGAGTACCACGACCCCGTGAGCCTGCTGCTGTGGCTGCGCTGGCTGAGTGCCCAGGAGGGCGGCGGCCCCGAGCGCCTGGGCGCGCAGCTGACCGGCGGGCGCGTGCTGATTCAGCGCCTGCAGAGCACCGAGGTGGGCGGCGTGCCCTGCACCGGGTACTTTCTGCGCCCCGGCAACGCCTACGTGTACACCGAGCAGGCCGAGCCCTGGCGCCTGATGCGCCTGATTCAGCCCACCGATTTCGGTTCTGTGGAGGCCAACGCCCAGGTGCGGTCCAGCCGCCCGGCCCCCGACCGCGAACGCCGCCGCCGCAGGGTATAAGGCCCGGCTGGCCACGACCCGTCCAAACAACCGTTTGGTTTCCAACCACGACCGCGCGCAGACTGAATCGCCAGCGAGCGGCTGTGCTGTCCCCGCTGTCTCCACCTGCCACTTTCCACTGCCCCACGGCCTTTCCTACGCCTCACAACCCACACCCCTCCTGGAGCCCCCCATGCAAGTGTTGCAAGGCCCTGATGCCCGGCGCGCCCTGACGCGCACCTTCAACGACCTCCCGGTGCCTGACGCGGTCCTGGCCCGCATTGAAGCCACCTTTGGCGAGCCCCTGAGCCCCGAGGCGGTGGTGGAGCGCATTCTGGCCGATGTCCGGGCGCGCGGCGACGACGCCCTGCGCGACTGGACCGGGCGGCTGGACGGGTACCGGCCCGAGGTGCTGGCCGTGGGTGCCGCCGAACTGGCCGGCGCCGTGGTCGACGAGGCGCTGCACGGCGCCATTCGCACCGCCATTGCCCGGGTGCGCGGCTTTTACGAGCAGCAGCCCGCCCACGGCTTTCTCAACCACGGCCCAGACGGCGCGCTGGGCCAGCTGGTGCGGCCGCTGGGACGGGTAGGGGTGTATGTGCCCGGCGGACTGGCGCCCCTGATCAGCACGCTGATTCACACGGCGGTGCCCGCGCAGGTGGCGGGCGTGCCCGACATCGTGGTGACCACGCCCCCTGCCCGGGACGGCACCGTGCACCCCGCCATTCTGGTGGCGGCGCGCGAACTGGGCCTGACGCAACTGTTCAGGGTGGGCGGCGCGCAGGCCATTGGCGCCCTGGCCTACGGCACGGCCAGCATTCCCGCCGTGGACAAGATCGCCGGGCCCGGCAACCTGTTCGTGGTGATCGCCAAGCGCATGGTGTATGGCATGGCAGGCATTGAAAGCCTGCCCGGCCCCACCGAGACCCTGGTGGTGGCCGACGACAGCGCCTCGGCGCGCTTCGTGGCCGCCGACCTGCTGGCCCAGGCCGAGCACAACGGCGCCGAGCCGGTGCTGGTGTCCACCAGCCGGGAGCTGCTGATCGCCGTGCAGGCCGAACTGCACGGCCAACTCGAAGCCCTGCCCGAACCCAACCGCAGCTGGGCGCGCGACTCGGTGCTGGCGCGCATGAAGGTGGTGCTGGCGGGGTCGCTGGACGAGGCGCTGAGCCTGGCCAACCTGTATGCCCCCGAGCACCTGTGTCTGCTGACCCGCGATCCCTGGAGCCTGCTGGGGCAGGTGCAGCGCGCCGGCGGCGTGTTTCTGGGCGAGGCCAGCATGGAGGCGCTGGGCGACTATGTGGCGGGCCCCAGCCACGTGATGCCCACGGGCGGCACCGCCCGCTTCATGAGCCCGGTCAACGTGCGCGATTTTCAGAACATCATTTCTGTGGTGGGCCTGAACGAGGCCACGCTGCGCCGCATTGGCCCGGCCGGCGCGCTGCTGGCCCGCGCCGAGGGCCTGGAAGCCCACGCCCGCGCCATCGAAAGCCGCCTCGCACCTGAACCCGGGGACACCCCGGGCGCCTTCCTGCCGTCATGACCCCGGCCGCGCGCCCGGCCGCCACGGTCCTGACCCCGGCCGTGCTGCTGTGCCTGGGGCTGGTGTACGTGGTGTGGGGCAGCACGTATTACGGCATCAAGGTGGCCATTGAAACCCTGCCGCCGCTGGGCATGCTGGCCGTGCGGTTCGTGGTGGCCGGGGCGCTGCTGCTGACCTTCCTGCGCTGGCGCGGCGCGCCGTGGCCCACCGCGCGTGAGTGGGGCGCCAGCGCCCTGGTGGGCACCCTGCTGCTGGGCGGCGGCACCGGGCTGGTCACGCTGGCCGAACGGGACGCGAGCAGTTCGGTGGCGGCCATGATCATTGCGGTGTCTCCCCTGTTTGCCGCGCTGTTCGGGCGGCTGTGGGGCGAGCGCACCGGCGGGCGCGAGTGGCTGGGGATTGGGGTGGGGCTGGCCGGCATTGCCCTGCTGAACGTGGGCGAACTGCGGGCCACGCCGCTGGCCGCCCTGCTGCTGGTGCTGGCGCCCATCTGCTGGACCTTTGGCAGCCAGTGGTCCCGGCGCCTGCCGCTGCCCGCCGGGCTGATGGGCAGCGCCGCCGAGATGCTGACCGGGGGCGCGGTGCTGCTGGCGCTGAGCCTGCTGCTGGGCGAACGCTGGGGCACACCCAGTGCGGCCAGCCTGTGGGCCCTGGGGTACCTGACCGTGTTTGGCAGCCTGGTGGCCTATTCGGCCTACATGTATCTGGTGGCGCACACCCGCCCCGCGCTGGCCACCAGTTACGCCTATGTGAATCCGGTGGTGGCGGTGCTGCTGGGCGTGGGACTGGGGGGCGAGCGCCTGGGGACCCTGGGCTGGGCCGCGCTGGGCGTCATCCTGACTGGAGTGCTGCTGGTGGCGTGGCCGCGCCAGGACAGGTAGGCCCCGCCGTGGCCGACGACCTGCAGTTTCAGGCCCACAGCCCGGCCGATCCCATCAGTCTGGTGATCCGCCGCCGCATCCGCCCCGGCCGCGAAGCCGAGTACGAGGCGCTGCTCGCCGAGGCCAACACCCTGCTGGCGGGCATTCCCGGGCACCGGGGCACCGGCGTGATTCGCCCGGCCCCCGGCGAACACGACTACACCCTGGTGGCCCGCTTCGATTCCCTGACCAGCGCGGCGGCCTGGGAACTGTCGCCCGAACGCGCCGCGTGGCTGTCGCGCGTAACGCCGCTGGTGGACGAGCAGCTCAGCTTTGAAAAGCAGCCCGGCCTGGATTTCTGGTTCACGCCGCCTGCCGCGCCCAGCCTGCGCCAGCCACCCCGCTGGAAGATGGCCCTGCTGACCCTGGCCGCGCTGTACCCGGTCAGCCTGGGCACAGGCTGGCTGTTCGGCACCGCGCTTTCACCTTGGCTGGGCCACTGGCCCATGCCCCTGCGCGCTCTGCCGCAGATGGTGGTCGTGGTGGTGTCCATGACCTATCTGGTGATGCCGGCGGTGACGCGGTGGGCGGCGGGGTGGCTCAGGCGATAGGGGCGCGGCGCGGGAAGAACAGGAGACGGAGAGAGCGGTGGGACGGAGAGAAAGGGTCAAAACGGCGAGAGTCGCACGGCCCCCACCCAAAGGCGTTCCAGAGGACCGACACTGAATTTCCACATCTCAGGGCGCTGCGGTCTTCCTACACCCCACGCCACGCCCCCCTTACCGCTCCTCC
Source organism: Deinococcus arcticus (assembly GCF_003028415.1). Classification (NCBI taxonomy): domain Bacteria; kingdom Thermotogati; phylum Deinococcota; class Deinococci; order Deinococcales; family Deinococcaceae; genus Deinococcus; species Deinococcus arcticus. The sequence continues at coordinate 125,538 of NZ_PYSV01000008.1, read as the reverse complement.
AGGGCCAGTTGCACCAGCCGGGTCACCAGTTCGCTGTAACTCAGCCCCGCCGCCTCGAACAGCTTGGGGTACATGCTGGTGGTGGTAAAGCCGGGCATGGTGTTGACCTCGTTCAGCAGCAGCTCGCCGGTCTGTTCCAGATAAAAGAAGTCCACGCGGGCCAGCCCGGCGCAGTCCAGGGCGCGGAAGGCGGTCAGGGCTGTCTGGCGGGCCTGCTCGGCCACCTCGGGCGGCAGGGGCGCGGGAATGTGCATGGTCGCGCGGCCCTCGGTGTACTTGGTTTCGTAGTCGTAGAACTCGGCGGCAAAGCGCAGTTCGCCCACCGGGCTGGCGATGGGGGCGTCGTTGCCCAGAATGCCCACCTCGATCTCGCGGGGCCTGTGGGGCGTCATGGCCTCCAGAATCACCCGGCGGTCCAGGCCAAAGGCCAGCCGCAGGGCGCCGTCCAGCTCGGCGGGGGTGCTCACCTTGCTGATGCCCACACTGGACCCCAGGTTGGCGGGTTTCACAAACAGGGGGTAGCCCAGGTCAGCGGCGCGCGCCCGCACCGTCTCGGGGCTCTGTTGCCACTCGCGCCGCACGGCCAGGCGCCACGCCACCTGCGCAATGCCGGCCGAGGCCAGCACCTGCTTGGTCATGACCTTGTCCATGCTGACCGCGCTGCCCAGCACGCCGCTGCCCACGAAGGGAATACCGGCCAGGGTCAGCAGGCCCTGCACGGTGCCGTCCTCGCCCATGGGGCCGTGCAGCAGCGGAAACACGGCGTCGTAGCCCTCGGCACTGGCGGCGCGGTGCAGCACCAGGTCGCCCCCCACGGGCGCGGCGCCCTGTTCCAGCGCCCGCTGCGTTTCAGTGGGCGGCAGCCAGCGCCCCTGTTTGCTGATCACCACCGGGGTCACGTCGAACTGGTCGCGCGGCAGCGCCGCCAGCACACTGCGGGCGCTCAGCAGACTGACCTCATGTTCCCCGGACTGGCCCCCAGCCAGCAGCAAAATGCGCTTCTTCACGCGGCGCAGTATGCCACGGGCCCTGGCCACCGCCCAGGCTGGACGCTGAGGCCCAGAAGGCGCATGGCCGGCCAGACAGAGCCCGGACGTGGCCCCTGACCCAAAGGCTGGGCCCTGGATTCGCCCCAGCGCGCGGCCCCGGTATGGTCCGCGCAACCGGACACTGGTCACACCATCCCCAAATCTCCTGCGCTATGATGCGCGCGATCAAACCACCGACAGCCTGTCACGGGGCCTACTGTTGCATTTCGTCTTCGCCGCCCGCGCCCGCTGTCAAACGTAGCTCTACGGAGGCTCAATGAAGAAGATCGCTGCACTGACCACCCTGCTCGCCCTGACCACCGCCCTGGCTGCTGCTCCCAAGGACACGCTGGTCTACCAGAACGCCTCGGATATCCCCACCATGGACCCCGGCGTGACCTATGACACCGCCTCGGGCGAGGTCGTGGAAAACATGTACGAAACCCTGCTGACCTACAGCGCGGCCAGCCTGACCAAACTCGAGCCCCTGCTGGCCACCAAGTGGACCATCAGTGGCGGCGGCAAGACCTACACCTTCGACCTGCGCAAGAACGTCAAGTTCCACTCGGGCAACACCTTCAACTGCGCCGACGCCGAATACACCTTCGAGCGCAACCTGGTGACCAACTCCGCCGAGTCCGGCAACTGGTTTATCGCCGAGAGCCTGCTGGGCACCGGCGCCAACGCCAACGACGACAAGACCATCACCTGGGCCCGCATTGACAAGGCCGTGGAGTGCAACAGCGCCGGTCAGCTGGTGTTCACCCTGCCGTCGGTGGACCCCGCGTTCCTGGCCAAGCTGGCCTACACCGGCCAGAGCATCGTGGACCGCGAGCACGCCATCAAGATTGGCGAGTGGAAAGGCACCGAAGCCGACTGGAAGAACTGGGTGGGCAAGGACCTGACCAACTCCAACCTGAGCAAGCAGCCCAGCGGCACCGGGGCGTACAAGTTCGTGCGCAAGGACGCCAACGCCTTCCTGGCCACTGCGTTTGACGGCTACTGGGGCAAGAAGCCGGCCATCAAGAACGTGATCATCCAGAAGGTGCCCGAACTCGCCGCCCGCCAGCAGGCCTTCCTGCGCGGCGACGCCGACATGATCGAGGGCGGCGGCCGTTCGGTGGACGAGGTTCAGATCAAGGGCAAGGACGGCGTGCTGTGGGTGGACAACCTCCCCAACACCGTGGCCCAGGCCATCTTCATGAACCAGAACATCAAGGGCTCGGGCGCGCTGGGCAGCGGCAAGCTGGACGGCAAGGGCATTCCCGCCAACTTCTTCAAGGATGCCAACGTGCGCCGCGGCTTCTCCTACGCCTTCGATTACGCCAAGTACATTGCCGACGTGCAGAAGGGCAAGGGCAAGCAGCGCACCATGCTCCTCCCCGACTCGTTCCCTGGCTATGACGCCAAGATCGGCACCTACAAGTTTGACGCCAAGCAGGCCGAAACCTATCTGAAGCGCGCCTTTGGCGGCCAGCTGTGGAAGAACGGCTTTGTGCTGAACGCGAACTACCGCGCGGGCAGCGTACCGGCCCAGACCGCCATGGAAATCCTGAAGCGCAACATTGAGTCGCTGAACCCCAAGTTCAGGGTGAACATCACGGCCAAGCCCTGGAGTGAAATGCTGGAAGACTCCAAGAAGGGCACCGAGCCCATGATCATCATCGGCTGGGCGCCGGACTACGCCGACCCTGATAACTTCATGTACACCTTCTACTCCAGCAACGGCTACTACTTCCCCCGCAGCAACTTCAAGGATGCCCAGGTGGACAAGTGGCTGGAGCAGGCCCGCAACACGGTGAACACCTCCGAGCGTAACCGCCTGTACAGCCTGGTGGGCAAGAAGGCCTACGAGCAGGCGCCCTTCATCCTCATTCCCGCTGGTATCGGCTACACCTTTGTGCGCGACAACCTCGTGGGCGTGAGCGCCTCGAACTACAACCCCATGATCAGCTTCTCCAGCACTGGCACCTTCTGGAAGGAACTGAGCAAGAAGTAAATTAATAAGAAATGAGGGGGTTCGCCCCCTCATTTCTTATGGTGTTCTTCAATAATTAGCAGACGCGCTGTCCGTTCTTAATGCTACAGAAAATAGGCGCGGGCAGAGGCGTCACACCACCACCACCACCACCTGTACAATCACACACTCTAGCAGAAGCTGTAGAAAGGGCCAGCGTCGGGACTAAAAACACTAGGGCGATTGCAATCTTTTTCATATAAGCCTCCCACTAGTCGGTAAGCACCCCGACCAGCGTAAATATATTTTACTCTGAATAGCATGGTGTGTTTATATAAATTCGCTTGACACGAATAGGTTGAATATGGTAAGGGAACAATTAAAAATTAAGGTGGAGAGGTCCTTAATCCAACCTCATTTTTCGGGTATGACCAAAAAGGCAGCCACCCAAGGGAGGCAAAACTTTGTTACATTATACCGGCTATGTCTAGAGATTACGCTTTTCTAACGGAGAGGGGTCAATGCTTAATTTCATCCTAAGACGAATTGTCCAGATTCCTGTGGTAATGCTCGTCCTTTCGCTAATGATTGTAGGTCTGACACAGCTACTGACGCCCGAGCAGCGCGCCGCGCCGTACATCCGCAGCGAGCAGCAGGCCGCGCGGCTGGAGCAGATCATCGAGCAGCGTGGCCTGCGCGATCCTTTTGTGGTGCAGTACAGCCGCTGGCTGGGCGCCACCCTCAAGGGCGACCTGGGCTACTCCAAGGCAAGCAGCCAGGACGTGATCGTGACCATCAAGGAGCGGCTGCCCCGCACCATTGAGCTGACATTGGTCACGGCTATTCCTATTCTGCTGATCAGCATCTGGCTGGGCACGCTGAGTGCTCTGCATAAGGACAAGCTCCTTGACCAGGTGCTGCGCGTGCTGGTGGTTTTAGGCTACAGCTTACCCAGTTTTGTAGTAGGGATTCTTCTATTGGCCATCTTCTATGCATACCTTGGATGGGCGCCTCAGGCAGGTAACGTCAGCACGGAGTTCACTGTTGATTACTTTACGATGCCTAAACCCACAGGCTTCTTGACCATTGATGCGGCGCTGGCTGGAAAATGGAATCTCTTTTTAGATGCGCTCTGGCACATGATGCTCCCTGCGTTGACCCTGGTGATCGTGCTGAGCGCCAGCATCATCAAGGTGATGCGCAACAACATGCTTGAGGCGCTGACCAGTGACTACGTGCGCACTGCCCGCGCCAAAGGCCTGTCCAGCCGCGTGGTAAACAACAAGCACGCCCGGCGCAACGCCCTGCTGAGTATCGTGACTCTGGCGGGCTTCCTGATCATCGGCCTGCTGAGCGGCTCGCTGATCACCGAAACCATTTTCGCCTACCCTGGCATTGGGCAGTGGGTTGTGGATGCTGCCCGAGGGGTAGACTTGGCCGCCGTGCTGGGCTTCGCCATGCTGTCGGCCATCATCGTGGTGGTGGTCAGTACCATCGTGGACATTCTGTACGGGGTTATCGACCCGCGCGTGAGGTTCGACTGATGCCTCGCCCTGCCTTCCGGAGGACCGCATGACCACCGCCGTCGCCCCCACCGCCAAGGGCCGCAGCAGCTGGGAGCTGTTCTGGACCAGCCCGGCCATTCGCAAGCTGCGCCGTAACCCCCTGGCCATCACCGGCCTGATCATCACGCTGCTGTTCGGGCTGATGGCCCTGTTCGCTCCCCTGATTGCCAAGCCCAGTGGCAACTGCCTGCGCGACCTGAATATCAGCCAGGCCAGCGAGGTCTACAACCCGGGGCGCGCAGCGTTCTGGCAGGCCACCCTGGCCCCCCCAAAAAGCTGTTACCTGACTGAGCGCCTGAGCTTTCAGCAGCAGCCCACGGCTCCTGGCCAGGACGCCATTTTCGGCACGGTCAACGGCTACAACATCTTTTACGGCCTGGTATGGGGCACCCGCACGGCGCTGAAGCTGTCGTTCATCATCGTGGGTATCACGCTCCTGACCGGCGTGATTATCGGGGCCATCAGCGGCTATTACGGCGGCTGGGTGGACAACCTGATTCAGCGCTTTATTGACGTGCTACTCGCCCTGCCGCCCCTGATCCTGACAGTGGTGATCCTGACCATCCTGCGCGCCAAGTTCAGCGCCGGGGGCGGCGACTATGATCCCACCGTGCCCATGATCGTGGCCTTCTGTATTGCCGGCTGGGCCAGCTACGCCCGCCTGATTCGTGGTGAGGTGCTGCGCACCCGGCAGCTGGAATACGTGGACGCCGCCCGCAGCCTGGGCGCCCGCGACTTCCGCCTGATCATGAAGCATGTGGTGCCCAACAGCATTGCCGCCGTGTTCACCACCGCCGTGCTGGATCTGGCCACCGTGCCCCTGAGCATCGCGGGGCTGTCGTTCCTGGGCCTGGGTTTTGAACCCGGCTACTCGGAATGGGGCCAGCTGGTGGATTTTGCCCGCGCGTGGCTGAAACCTGAATACTGGTACGTGCTGGTGTACCCGGCCGTGTTTATCGTGCTGTTCAGCCTGGCGTTCAACCTCTTTGGCGACGGCCTGCGCGACGCGCTGGACCCCAAGTCCCGCTGAGCCCCAGCGTTCCCACCAGAGCACCGCGCCCAGGATTCAGGCGCGGTGCTCTGCTTTGCGCGGTGCTGTGTGGCCGACCTGTGCCGCCGGGCTTAACGTGCCCCGGCCGCCGCCTGCGCCCAGCGGCCCAGTTGCCGCCACACCAGCACATGCCCCAGCCCTGCCACAGAGAGCAGCGCCAGCACCAGTCCCCAGGTGGGTACGAACGCTCCCGCCAGCAGCAGCGGCACCCCGGGCACGCTGGCCCCCTGAAAGGCAGCGGTCAGGGCGGCCTGGGCAGGCGGCACGCCGGGCGCCCGGGCCGAGCGGCGGGCCAGCAGGTAGGCTGCCCCCGCCAGCCCCGCCGCCAGCAGCGCCACGGCCACCATGCCCCCGGGCGGCAGGGGGGCGCGGCCCTGCAGCGCCTGCACCAGCCCCACCAGCGCTGCCGGGCCAGCGGTCAGGGCTACCCCCAGGCCGTAAGCGCGCCGGGCCGCACGCCGCCGGGCGGCCGGCGTACCCGCGCGCAGGTCGCGCGCAAACGCCTCAAGCATGGGTGCCCAGCGGCTGCACAGCGGCGCCCACCGGGCCCACCTGCACCGCCGCGCCTCCGGGCAGATCACGGCGCACCCGGGCCAGACTGGCGCCCCCCGCCCACAGGCCCGCCTGCCCCACCACGCGGCCTTCAAAGGTCACCTCGTGGCCCGCTGGCCACCCGGCGCCGCCGGTCCCCTGCAGGCGCGCGAGATGGTAGCGGGTCTGGCCGCGCGCCTCCAGCCGGGCCATGATCTCCTGGCCCACGTAGCAGCCCTTGCGGTAGCTGATGGCCGGCAGCGGCCCGCCCAGGTCCAGCCCCACCTCCTGCGGCAGGGTGCCGCCCAGGGCGTCGCGGGCAATGTCGGGGATGCCGGCGGCCACCCGGGCCTCGTCCAGCTTGGCCAGGGGCACCTCGGGGCCGCCCAGGGCCGGGTGCAGCGTCGCTTCGTCGCGCGCCAGATAGTGCAGGTCCACGCCCGGGGTGCCGGTGCGGTTCACCCGGCCGCCCAGCACCGCCGCGCCCCCCAGGGTCAGGAGCTGGGCGTCTGCGCCTTCTGCGTCCCAGCCGGGCAGGTCGGCCGGCCGCCAGAGATGCACGGTGCGCAGCTCAGGCGTGGTGTCGTGCACCTCCACCTGATCGAAGATGATGTAGCGCCGCAGCCGCGCGGCCAGGGGTCCGGCCTGCCCCTCGTCCAGGTGCAGGTAGACGTCCTGCTCGCGGCGGTAGACCCGGGCAAACTGCTCGATCTGGCCGCGCACGTTCAGAAAGGCGCAGGGCACCAGCCCCGGCGTGGGAGCGGCGCGCAGGTGATTGGTCATCTGGCCATGCACGAAGTCCACGCGGTCGGCGCCGGTGACGCGCAGACTGCTGGAAGGAATGGAGGTCCACATGCGCCCAGGGTAAGGGACAGGCCCCCGCGCCATCTGTGGCCCGGGGGTGGCCCGCGCCCTGCCCTACACTGGTGCATGGCAGGACACGCAGGCAACGAGGATCGGCAGCGGCTGGTGAGGGCGGCGCGGGGTGAGGTCCCCGGCGACCTGCTGGTGCGCGGCGCACAGGTGGTGCAGCCCGCCACCGGGGAAATTTTTGCGGCGGACGTGCTGGTGGCCGCTGGCCGCGTGGCCGCGCTGGGCAGCGGCTTTGAAGCGGCGCGCACGGTGGAGGCGCGCGGCGCCTATCTGGCCCCGGGCTTTCTGGACGCCCACGTGCATATCGAGTCCAGTCTGCTGACCCCGGCCGGGTTTGCCGCCGCCACGTTGCCGCGCGGCACCACCGCTGTGGTGGCCGAGCCGCACGAGGTGGTGAACGTGCTGGGCACCCCGGGGCTGGCCTGGATGCTGGACGCAGGCCGAACCTCTGGGCAGCGGGTGTGGGCCAGCGCGCCGTCGTGCGTGCCTGCCAGCGCCTTCGAACAGGGAGGCGCGGGCGTGAACGCGGCCGACACCGCGCGCATGCTGGCCATGCCGGGCGTACTGGGCCTGGCCGAGATGATGAATTACCCCGGCGTGCTGGGCGGCGACCCCGGGGTGTGGGCGGTGCTGGACGCGGGCCGGGCCCCGGGGCGGCGCCTGGACGGCCACGCCTCGGGGGTGCGGGGGCGCGATCTGCAGGCGTATGCGGCGGCCGGGCTGCACTCGGACCACGAAGCCACCACGCCCGAGGAAGCCCACGAGCGCCTGCGCGCGGGCCTGTGGCTGATGGTGCGCGAGGGCTCGGCGGCGCGCAACCTGCAGGCGCTGCTGCCGGTGCTGCGCGGGCGCCCCCGCCGCGCCATGCTGGTGAGCGACGACGTGAGCGTGGACGAGTTGTTGGAGCTGGGGCACCTGGACCGGCTGCTGCGCGCCTGTGTGGCAGGCGGCCTGCACCCGGCGCACGCGGTTGCCCTGGTCACCTGCAACCCGGCCGAATACTGGGGCCTGCACGATTACGGACTGGTAGCGCCCGGCCACCACGCCGACTTCGTGCTGCTGCGCGACCTGCAGGGCTTTGAGGTGCTGGACACCTTCGTGGGTGGCCAGGAGGCCCGCGCCGGCACCCACACCCCGCCCCTGAGCGGCGGCGGCGTGACGCTGGGGCCGGGCTGGGACGCGGCCAGCTTCGAGGTGCCGGCCCACTGGCCGGTGATGCAGGTGCGCCCCGACCAGATCACCACCGGCGTGGGGGCCCCGGGCAGCGGCGACGCCCGGCTGGTGGTGGCCGACCGCTACGGGGAGGGCCAGTGGGCCAGCTGCTGGACCTCGGGGACCGGGCTGAGCGGCGCCGCCCTGGGCATCAGCGTGCTGCACGACGCCCATCACGCGGCGTTTCTGGGCGGCACCGACGAGGACATCCGGCAGGCGGGCCGGGCCCTGGAGGCGCTGGGGGGCGGCGCGGTGGTGGTTTCGGGCGGGCAGGTGCGCGCCCAGCTGCCCCTCCCCTACGCCGGCCTGATGACCGATCTGCCCCCGGCACAGGCGGCGGCGGCCCTGCTGGACCTGACGGCCGCCTGCCGCGCGGGCGGCTGCACCCTGCCTTACCCCGTCACCACCCTCAGCTTCCTGGGACTGACCGTGATTCCGGCGCTGAAACTGACCCCGCGCGGCCTGCTGGACGTGACCGCGTGGCGCCTGCTGCCGTAGGGCCGGGCCTCCCCCCCACCCCCACCGGCATCTGGACAGGGCGCCGCATCCGGGGCCAGTGAACCCCGGGTCAGGCTCTACACTGCCGCGAGGCCATGTCTGCCCCGCCCTCCTCGCTGCCCCAGTGGCGCACGCGCACGCCTGCGCAGGCGCTGCGGGTGTTTGCGGCCTCGCGGGCGTGGCTGCTGGCGGCGCTGCTGCTGACCCAGGCCCTCACGCTGGGCGCCGCGCTGTGGACCGAACGCCAGCTGCAGGAACGCGCCCTGCGGGCCCAGGCCCAGACCAACCTCACCCAGATGGCGCAGCTGACCTCGGTGAGCGTGCAGACCTATCTGCAGTCGGCCGAACAGATGGTGCGCCTGGGACAGGGCAACGTGCGCGCGGGCCTGCTGCGCCCGGCCGATGGGGCCCAGACCCTGCGGGCCTTTGACACGCTGCTGGACGCCCTGCCGCAGCTGAGCGGCGTGATGGCCGCCCAGGACGACGGCCGCTTTGCCTTCGTGCGGCGCGACGGGCCCGGGGGCCAGGGCCGCTTTACCCGGCTGATTGAGGTGCAGCCGGCCCGGCGCGTGACCAGCCGCACCCTGAACGCGGCGGCACAGGTGCTGAGTACCACCCAGCAAGATGAAGGCTATGACCCCCGGGCGCGGCCCTGGTACCGGCTGGCCCGCGCCCGTCCCGGGCAGGTGGTGTGGACCGATCCCTACGTGTTTGCCACCTCGCAGGAACCGGGGGTCACGGCGGCGCTGGCCGAACGCGGCGGCCCCGTGATTGGGGTGGACGTGCAGTTGCAACAACTGGCTGACCTGCTGCGCCGCCTGCCGCTGGGGCCCCAGGGCCGGGCCTTTCTGGCCGATGCCCAGGGCCGCGCCATCGCCACCTCGCGGGCGTGGCCGCAGGAGCAGGGCGGCGTGCCGCTGCTGTCCGAGGTGGCCGACGCGCCGCTGCACGTCCTGCTGGACCCGCGCGGGCGGCCCCGGCTGTTTCCGCAGGCCCACTGGGTCACCCTGGAGGGCGAGCTGTACGCGGCGGTGGTGCAGCCCGTGCAGGTGAAGCCGGGCGTGGAGTGGGTGGTGGGGGTGTATGGGCCGGCCGCCGAGCTGATGGGCAGCCCCGGGCGGCGCGGCGCGTGGCCCTTTGTGCTGCTGGTGAGCCTGCTGAGCGCCCTGCTGGCGTGGCCGCTGGTGCGCCGGGCCACCCGGCCGCTGGCCGAGTTGCAGCGCCAGGCCACCACCGACCCCCTGACCGGGCTGCCCAACCGCGCCAGCTTTCTGGCCGAACTGGACGAGGTGCTGCGCCAGCCGCCCCCCGGTGCCCTGGGCGTGGCCATTTTCGACCTGGACGGCTTCAAGGCCGTGAATGACACCTACGGCCACCCGGCGGGCGACGAGGTGCTGCACGCGGTGGGCGCACGTATGCTGGCCGCCGCCCATATTGGCGACACGCTGGGGCGGCTGGGCGGCGACGAATTTGCCCTGATTGTGCAGGCCGACAGCGCCGAGGAGGTGCGCCTGCGGGTGGAAGGGGTGCTGGACGCCCTGGGGCGGCGCCCGGTGGTGGCAGCGGGCGTGCCCCACGCCCTGACGAGCACCGCTGGCCTGGCGTTCGTGCCGCCCGGCAGCGCGCCCACCCCCAGCCTGATGCTGGCCCGCGCCGACACCGCCCTGATCCGGGGCAAGCGGCGCGAGAAGGGCCGGGTGTGGGTGGACGGCGAGGTGACCATGCCCACCCTGTTCCGCTGATCAGCACGTCGGTTGAACCGTTTTGAGCAACGATTCGGACAGTTTCAGCATCCCCGGGAATGGGCAGCGATCAACCCGGCCTCTTTGCTCTTCCCACCTTGCGGGGGACTCGCAGAGCTGCGCCGCAGAGGCTGGGAGGGGGGTGACAGGACTGACGTTCCAGACGACGTTTTCGCAACTGGCGCCCCCCACTGCTTGAAAAGTGTCCGCACCTTTGTTTTATACGGATTCCGTCTATAACGCCCACAATCCGGAACAGAACCGGATTGCCAAGGACGTTGCCCCTCATGGTGCGACTGTTCAGGAGAGCACCGAACAGTCTCCACGCCCGGCGCAACGTCCTTTTTTCGATCCTCGCGCTGCGGCGCCGCTGTCCCCGCCCGCTCGGTTGATCGGGGGCTTGGCGGCGAGTGACTGAACGCCACGCCCGGAAACCGTTTCTCTCCTGCTCACTGTGCGAAGCAGCTCTACAAGTCGGCCCGGATTGAATCGTGTCTGCAAATGATTCATACAGGTTCCGAAAAGTTCCGTAACGTGTTACGGAACTTCTCCGACCAGAGGGAGCAGGAAAGAAGGCGGATTTCCGGGAATTGGGCTGGAACAGCGCCGAAGGCGGGGAACATCCGGCTCTCTCCCGGATGTGACGAAAATGGACGGCAGTCCGTATCAGTCGGAGCCCGGATGACACACGATTCAGTCCGGGCCGCGCGAGCTGGAGCAACACAGCTTCCGCTGGGCGCAGCACACGCGGCCTCCATGTCATGCTGGGCCCATGACCCAACAGATCACGGTGCAGGTGGAAGGCTACGGCGAGATTCAGGCGCAGGCCGGCGAGCGGCTGGTGCTGGCACTGGAACGCGGCGGGGTGGACATCCTGCACCGCTGCGGGGGCGTCGCGCGCTGCACCACCTGCCGCGTGAGCTTTCAGGCGGGCGAGCCCGACGCCATGACGGCCGCCGAGTACGACAAGCTGCAGGAAAAGGGCCTGCTGGGCACTGCCCGGCTCTCGTGCCAGCTGGAATGCGCCCCGGACATGGAGCTGACCCCGCTGCAGACCGCCCGCAGCAGCGGCCTGGAACCCGGCAAGACCCCTGCCGAGCAGATTGAACCGGAGCCCGTCTGGACCACCCGCCCCGGCGCTTCCACCGAGGGCTAAAGGCCAAGTCCAGCGCCCACCTTCCCCACGGACCCTCAGCGGGTGCCGGGGACACCGGGGCCGCGCCCGCCGCCCTCGCCACGTTCCTCTGGAGCGGGGGGTTCGCCCGGGCTCAGGGGGTCGGCGGTGGCCGGAGTCCAGCGCGTGCCGCCGCAGGTGCAGCTGATGCTGGCCAGGGGCTCACCGGGCGCCGGGGCCGGGCGCACCGCGCCGCAGTTCAGGCAGGCCATGGGGCCCCGGTAATCATCGGCCGGGCTCAGTTCGCGCGGGGGTTCCAGGTCCCAGGGAGGCACCACGGCCAGCCCGGGCGGTGGATCACTGGCATGGGTAAACACCGTCAGGGCGCCGTCCTGCTCGAAGTACAGGCGCTGCACCTGCCCCAGCTGCCGCACGCCCTGGGCCCGCAGGCGCTCGAACACGTCCTCGCGGCTGAGGTTGGCGCGCGCCATCGCCTGACGGCTGAGCACCCCGTCGCGCACAAGTTCGATGGGCGTGCCCTCCACAAAGGTCTCGACCCGCTCGCTGTGAATCACGAGGTACGACAGCAGACGCTGCAGGCCCACCACCAGCGCCAGCACCAGCATGCCGTGCAGCAGCGGCACCTCGGGGTAGAACATGGGGTCCCCGGCCGCCGAGCCCAGCCCAATCACGATGGCCAGTTCCAGCGGGCTCAGCTGCGCCAGTCCGCGCTTGCCGGTCACGCGCAGCAAAAACACCAGCCACAGAAACATCAGCGCTGTGCGGAACACCACTTCCAGCAGAAACAGGGGCGGCACGTCCCCCAGGAACATGCGGCCCCAGTCAAACGGCACAATCTCAGCGCTCATGAAGAGCCTCCTCTGCGGTCAGGCCCAGGCCCGCCAGAATGCGCGCGCGGTCCCAGCCGGTCAGGGCCGACAGCTCGGCCAGCGTCTGCTCGAATTCTGGCCCGGGTGGCAGCGCGCGCAACTGCCGCCACAGGGCGTTGCGCCGCGCCAGCACAGCCCGCCGGGTCACCGCCGCTTACCGGTAACGCGCAATGTCGCGGTTATGTTCTGCAAAGGAATGGTTGACGTAGATCTTGCGGTCACGGCCATGCAGGAAATACAGCGCCTCGCGGCCATCGGTCAGGGTCCGCTGCGGGTTCAGGACCGCCAGCAGGGCCGCCTGCCCGGGGTTGTTGATGGGCCCGGCGGGCAGCCCGGCGCGGGTGTAGGTGTTGTACGGCGTGTCACGCTTGAAATCCCCGGCCGAGCGGTCGAGTTGGGGCAGGTCCTTGCCCAGCCCGTAGGCCACGGTGGGATCGCTGCCCAGGGTCATGGGCACCCTCAGGCGGTTGAGAAACACCCCGGCGATGACCGGCATTTCGCCGTCATTGGCAGCCTCGGCCTGCACCATGCTGGCCAGCACCACCCAGTCGCGCACGCTCAGGCCCAGCCCCCGGGCGCGGGCCACATGGGCGGGCGTGAATTCCTGCTCCATGCGCGAAACCATGGCCCGCACCATCTGCCGGGCGCTGTCTTTTGGCCGGAACTCGTAGGTGGCCGGAAACACGAAGCCCTCGAGGTTGGGGGCCTGGCCGGCGTGGCGGGAAAGGGCGGTCTCGTTCAGGGCCGCGCGCAGGGCCGCGCCGTCAAAGCCAGCCTTCTGAAAGATGGCGGGCAGGTCTTTGACCCGCCGCCCCTCCGGGATGGTCACGGTCACGGTGGGAATGCGCGCGGGCCCGGCCAGCTTCTCGGCCACCTGGGCCAGCGTCATGGCGCCGCTCAGGTCGTACAGGCCCTCTTTGAGGCGGCCCGCGGTGCCCGCGCGGCGCATGTACAGCCGCAGGGCGTCGGCATTTTTCACGATCTGCCGCTCCTGCAGCCGGGCCGCCACCCTGGAGAGCGAATCGCCGGGTTGCACCTCCAGGGTGTAGGCGGCCCCCCCCGCTGGGGCCAGCAGACTGCGCACGTACAGCGCCGCGCCGCCGGCCCCCAGCAGCGCCAGCAGCAGCAGACCCAGCAGTGCGCGCAGCCACAGGGGCGGACCAGAGCGCCCGAGCCGGGTCACGCCGCACCGCCCTGCAGCCGGGCGCGCAGATCGTCGTCGGCGGGGGGGCGGGCGCCGAAGCGCGCCACCACCCAGCCGCCCACCTGCACCGCCAGCTGCGCGGCCTTGACGGCGTCACGGTGGGCCAGCCAGCCGGCCAGAAAGGCGCCCCCGAAGGCGTCGCCGGCGCCAGTGGCGTCTATGGCGCGGTCCTGGGTGGCGGGCACCTGCACGCGGGCCTGCCCGGGGCCCTCGATCAGCACGCCCTCATCGTCCAGCTTCATCACGATCAGGGCGTGCGGGAACTGGGTGCGGAACCACGTCATCGCGCCCTCCCGGTCCAGGCAGCCGCTCATGGCGCGGGCCTCGTCGTCGTTGGGAAACAGGATGTCGAAGGGCACACCCGCGAGCACCTGCAGAAAATTGTCGCGCCCCATGCCCTGAATCATCTGAAAGCTGCCCGGGTCCAGGCTGAGGGTCGCGCCGCCTGCACGCGCCCGCGCCGCCGCGTGCAGGGCCGCCGCCTGCGGGGGATCGCGGAACAGGCTCCAGGCGGTCAGGTGCAGGTGCGCCGCGCCGGCCAGGGCGCTGGCCGGCACCTCTTCGGGCAGCAGTTCCCAGTCGGCACCCTGGCCAGTCAGCATCGCGCGCTGGCCCCGGCGGTCAATCAGGCCCAGAATCACGCCGGTGGGGTGGGCGTCGCTGAGAATCAGCTGCGCGTCCACGCCCTCGGCGCGCAGCTCGGCGGTGGCGAGTTCGCCAAAGCGGTCGCGGCCGATCTTGCCCACAAAGCGCGAGGGGTAGCCCGCGCGCTGGGCCCAGACGGCGAGGTTGGCGGCGCTGCCGCCGCCCGACAGCTCAATGCGGCCCGTGCTGTCGCCGCCGGGTAGCAGCAGGGTGTCGGGTTTGGCCAGCACGTCCCAGGTCAGGTCGCCCAGGGACACCAGCGGCGGGGGGGATGAAAGGTGGGCGGTCATGTCCGCCCCGCAGCATACCGCTGTGCTCTCTGCTGCGCTCCCGCCCGCCGGGGGCCGGGGCTTTTCCCCCTTGAGTGGGGGGCGCAGCGCCCGCTAGCATGGGCGGCGTGCGTTCTGCTTCCTTGCGCCTGCTGATGTGCGCCGCGCTGCTGGGTCTGGGCGCGCAGGCGCTCCGGGCGCCGGCGGCGCTGCCCTTTCCCTATGTGGGCCCCGCGCGCAGCGCCCTGGGCCCGCTGCCGCCGCCCCGGTCCGGCGAGCGCCCCCTGCTGAACCTGCGTGGCAAAACCACCGAAACGCTGACCCTCTCGCAACTGCGCGCCCTGCCGGCGACGCGCTATAACAGCACCCAGCCGCAACTGGGCCAGAGCTTTACCTACCAGGGCGTGCCGCTGCGCGACCTCGCGCGCCGGGGCGGCTTTGCGGGGCGCGACCTGCGTGTGACGGCCGAAGACGGCTTCGTGGCAACCATTACCGCCAGCGACTACATGACGGCGCCCATCATGGTGGCCTACGAGGCGGGCGGCAAACCCATTCCCACCCTGAAAAAAGGCCCCCTGCTGATCGTGTTTCCCCCCGACCCCGTGCGCTTTCCACGCCGGCCGTATGGCAGCCAGTGGGTGTGGTTCGTGCGCAGCGTTGGCCCGCGCTGATGCGGCTGTGGCCCCCGGCGCTGGGCCGGCGCGACCTGTTGCTGGCCGCGCTGCCGGGGGTGCTGTCCACCGCGCTGCTGCTGGCGGCCTTTGCCCCGGCGCAGCGCACCCTGGCCAACCCGAACAATTCCTGGACGGCGTACAGCTACGACTCGCTGCTCAACCGCGTCCACCTGTATGCCCTGGCGCAGCGGGATCCGCGCGCCACCCCGGAGCAGGTGCAGGCCCGGCGCGATCAGGCGCTCTCCAGCCTGAGCAGCCGCGCGGCCATGGAAAACGAGTTTCAGGAGCTGCCCACCCTGGAGGCCGAAGCCGGCTACCGCATGGAGGAGCTGCGCGACCTGCTGCGCCGGGGCCGCCCAGCCGACACCGCCGAGGCGCTGGCCATCGCTCAGGCCCTGAATGCTGCGGCCCACATCCGCCTGAATGAGCTGCGGGGCGAACTGCTGCGCACCCTGAAGCTGATCAAGACCACCGTGGTGCTGACCGCCCTCCTGACCGGCCTGATCAGCACACTGCTGATTGCCCGGGCCCTGGCCGGCGCGCGGCAGGCCCAGCACGCCCGGCAGGCGCGCGAGGCCCAGCACAAAGAAGCCCTGGGCATGGCCGCCCACGAACTGCGCCGCCCCCTGCAGGCGCTGCTGCTGGCCACCGACGCGCTGCGCGGGCAGGACAACCTGCGCGCCCGGGAAAAGCTGCTGCGCATCATTGAGGAGCAGGCGGCGTTTCTGGCCGCCCGCACAGAGCTGGAGCGCCTGGACGGCATGTATGTGAACATCAGCCCCCGGCCCCAGTCCACCGATCTGGCCGCGCTGCTGACCGGGCTGGAAAGCGAACGGGTCCGGCTGCGGCGCCCAGCTGGGCCGGTGAACTGGACCGTGGACGGCGCCCAGGTGCGCCAGGTGGTGGAAAATCTGGTGGAAAACGCCCTGCGCTACTCGGCCGGGCCGGTGCTGGTGGTGCTGTGCGCGCCCACCGAGGCCGGCGGCCCCCAGATCCGGGTGCTGGACCGGGGCCCGGGCCTGCCCCCCGAACAGCGCGAGGCCGTGTTTGACCCGGGCCACCAGCGTCCCCGGGTCGCCAGCGGGCGCGGGCTGGGCCTGCCCCTGGCCCGCCGCCTGGCCCGCGCCAACGGTGCGGACCTGACCCTGCACGAGGCGCAGGGCGGGGGCCTGGAAGCCCGCGTGGAGTTCGGGAGGCGCTAAGTCGCTCGCTGCCAAGCCCCCGATCAACCGAGCGGGCGGGGACAGCGGCGCCGCAGAGTGAGAAGCGGACACAGTGCCTCGCACCGGGAATGGACACGTTGCTGCGCCCTTCTGAACTGTTGCCATGGGAGGGGCGAGATCCTTAAGCGCCCCCACCCATCTGCAGTCTCTGCACGCTCGACAGATCATCGCCCTGAGCCCCGGGGCCCCGCGCAATTCTTTGTGCCCCGGGCCACCCGCAGCGCTTCCTCCAGCGCGGTGTCCCTTCCCTGAGAGCTGAGCTCTGCATCGTCCGGCAGGAGGCAATCCGGCACGACCCGGCCCGGCAACCGGACCCGACCGTCCAGCGTGGGCCGAACATCTGAGACGAACAGCAGGCCGCCTCCGGGCAGGTCATGGGCGCGCGTTCCACTGGACATCAGCCCCCTGGTGGGCTGGCCCACGACCATTCCGCCGGCGCGCTGCCCAAAATACGCCAGCAGCTCCCCGCAGGACGCGGTCCTGGCCGAGACCAGCAGGGCCAGGGGCCCCACCCAGGGGGTGCGAACGCGGGCGCGGGCGGCCTGCGCTTCGGGAGTGGTGCGCCACGCTGGCAGCGGCCGGCCGCTTCGCCCCACCCCAACCAGATTGACCCGGTCCCCCGCCAGTGACTGCGCCGCCGCCAGGCAGTCCACAGCGCTGCCGCCCCCGTTCCAGCGCAGATCCACAACCAGGCCGGCCGCGCCCTGGGCCGCCGCGCGGGTCACCAGTGTGTTGAAGGCCGGCCCGGTGCCGGGAACAAAATTGGGCACACTGATCACCGCGACCTGGCCGCGCCAGCGCAGACTGGGCTGAGCAAAGGCGGGCCAGGACGCCGGAATGACCGTCACGGTGAGCACCTGTTCACCCCGGCGCACGCGCAGGACGTAGGGCTTCTGGTCGGCCTCCGCCTCTTCCAGAAAGGACGCGCGCAGGCCCGCCTCTGCCATGTCGTCGCGGCGGTTCACGGCCAGCACCACATCCCCGGGGCGCAGGCCCGCGCGCTCTGCCGGGCCGCCGTGATCCACATGCACGACCTGCAGCGTGCTGGGGGTCCGGAGGTCGGTCAGCATGCCGCTCCAGACGCGGCGCGCCGTCACCTGCTGCGCGCCCTGCGCCAGGGCGGGCGCGTCCCAGTTGACCCCTGTGTGCGGGTCATCCAGACTCCACACCACGGCCTCCACAGCGGCGCGGCCCAGCGCCAGGGGACACGGCGCCGCCGCGCACCGCCCCAGCAGGGCGCGCCGCTGGGCCGCCAGTCGGGCTTCTATTTCACCCATGGCTGGACCGGCATAGTGGGTGCGCAGCACCTGGGCAGCCGCGTCAAAGACTGCCCGTCCGTCCACTGTGGGCGGCCCGCCCGCTCCGCCCGCGTGGCCCAAGGTGCCAAAAGTGCTTCCTACCAGAGCCAGAGTTAGGGCCGCCACACGCCATCTTGTTCGCATCAGCAGGAACTACGGCCAGCCGGGCGACTTCGTTCCAGCGGGCGGCGCGCGCCCTGCTGACCACCAGCAATCATGAGGGGGGGCCGGCAACAGGTCCCCTCTGATGACCTTGCTCCCCGGGGCCCGCCGCCCTCATCTCCTGCGCATCTGCCTGCCCCCGACGCATCCAGTACACCGTTGCCGCACAGGGGTAAAGCGGGGGTCCAGGCGCAGCGGACCCTGGCCGGTCACGGCTGACGGCAACAGGGCCGGGCGGTATTGCGGTCCTCTTTAGGCTTGCGGCCGGGGCGGCCCCGCAGCCCACACAATGCCCGTATGCGAATCCCGAAACGACTGCTGCTGCTGGGGGCCGCCGGTGCTCTGGCCGCCCGGCGTGCCCTGAGGGCCCCCTATGACCTGACCGGCAAGGCCGTGCTGATCACGGGCGGCTCGCGCGGGCTGGGGCTGGCGCTGGCCCAGGAATTCCTGGCCCGGGGTGCTCGCGTGACCCTGATGGCCCGCACCGAGGCCGACCTGAAGCGCGCGCAGGCCGGGCTGAAGGCGGGCGAGCGCGTGAGCATCGTGACCGGGAACGTGGCCGTGCCGGCAGACGCCGCGCGCGCGGTGCAGGCCACCGTGCAGGCCCACGGGCGCCTGGACGTGCTGGTGAACAACGCCGGAATCATTCAGCTGGGCCCGGTCGCCAACGCCACCGAGGAAGATTTCCGCACCGCCATGGAGGTCAACGCCTTCGGGCCGCTGCGCCTGATCCGCGCGGCGCTGCCGCACCTGCGCGGCGGGGGACGGGTGCTGATCGTGTCGTCGCTGGGGGGCAAGGTGGCCATTCCGCACCTCACGCCCTACGTCATGAGCAAATTCGCCTCGGCCGGGCTGGGACAGGCCCTGCGCGCCGAACTGGCCCCCGAGGGCGTGGCCGTGACCACAGTGCTGCCCGGTCTGATGCGCACCGGCAGCCCCCTGAACGCGCCGGTCAAGGGTCAGCCCCGCAAGGAGTACGCCCTGTTCGCCACCCTGGCCGCCTCGCCGCTGGTGTCGCTGGACGCCCACGAGGCCGCGCGGCGCGTTGTGAATGCCTTGGTGCGCGGCGACGTGGAAGCCATGATCGGCGGGCCCGCGCTGATTCTGCGCACCGCCCAGGCACTGGCGCCGCAGCTGACGGCCGACCTGCTGCGCCTGGGCCACCGCGCCCTGCCCGGCCCCGGGCCCAGCGACGCCATGGTGGAGGGCCGCGCGGTGGAAAGTGCCCTCACCCGCGCCAACCCCATCAAGCGCAGCGCCGAGGAGGAATTCAACCAGCGCGGCGCCCACGGCCACGCGCCGGGCGGCGATCTGAATTGAAGGGGGCTCCCCCTGGCGCACCTGCTTTTCCCTGCGGTCTTCCAGCGTCCACACCGGGTTTCAGGGCGCCTTGGTTCCCCTGTCATCAAGGGCCGCAAAACCCCGGTCCGTCTTGAGGCAGCGGTCACACAGTAAGGCGGGGCGCACTCTGGGCATGGCCCGCCCGCTTGACTGCCCCCACACGTTCCCCACCCTTCCCACCCTGCAGGAGGCCCCATGACACAGGAAGACCACCCCACCCCGACCGATGCCCAAGCCGCCACGCCCGACACCCCCAGCACCGGCGCCCATATGCCCACGCTGGAACGCTCGGTGATGGGCAGCGTGGGTGTGGCCCTGATGGGCGCGGGGCTGCGCAGCGCCCGCCCCCTGCAAAAGCTGGTGCTGGGCACGGTGGGCGCTGGTCTGGCCGCCATGGCCGCCACTGGCCGTAACCCCATTGCCACCGCCCTGAAGATTCGCCAGGGCGGAGACGGTGAGGTGCTGGTGGGCGACGCCGTGACCATTGGTCGCCCGGCTGCTGAGCTGTACGCCTTCTGGCGTGACCTGGAGAAGCTGCCCACACTGATGACCCACCTGCAGAGCGTGGAGGTCCTGAGCGACACCCGCTCGCGCTGGACGGTGAAGGCGCCCACCGGCGAGGTGAGCTGGGAAGCGGAAATCACGGCCGACGAACCGGGCCGACGCCTCGCGTGGCAGTCGCTGCCCGGGGCGATGGTGGAAAACCACGGCGAGGTGCTGTTCCGCGCGGCACCTGGCAACCGGGGCACCGAAGTCGTGGTGCGGCTGGGTTACCGCCCGCCCGCCGGCACGACCGGCGCCATCGTGGCCCGCCTGACTGGCGAGGAACCCGCCCAGCAACTGCGCGACGACCTGATGCGCTTCAAACGGGAACAGGAAACCGGGCACGCGCCCACCACCGAGGGACAGACGAGCGGCCGGGCCGCCAAGGGAGGCGAGGCATGAAGGCGATTGTCTGGCAGGGCACCAACAAGGTGGGTGTGGAGACGGTCCCAGACCCCACCCTCCTGCTCCCCACCGACGCGATTGTCAAGATCACCTCCACGGCCATCTGCGGCTCGGACCTGCACCTGCTGGACGGTTTCATCCCCAGCATGGAAAAAGGCGACATTCTGGGCCACGAGTTCATGGGCGAAGTGGTTGAGGTGGGCCGCGAGGTCAGGAAGCTCAAGGTGGGCGACCGCGTGGTGGTGCCGTTCAACATCGCCTGTGGGGTGTGTGATCCCTGCCGCCGGGGGCTGTTCAGCGCCTGCGACAACTCCAACCCCAACCACCGCATGACCGAAGCCATGTACGGCGGCACCAGCGGGGGCGGCCTGTTCGGGTACTCGCACATGTACGGCGGCTACGCTGGCGGGCAGGCCCAGTACGTCCGCGTGCCGTTTGCTGACGTGAACCCGCACAAGATCGAAACGAACCTCAGTGACGAGCAGGTGCTGTTCCTGACCGACATCTTTCCCACCGGCTACCAGGCTGCCGAACAGTGCGGCATCATTCCGGGCCGGGACGTGGTGGCGGTCTTCGGTGCCGGGCCTGTGGGCCAGTTCGCCGCCCGCAGCGCGCAGATGCTGGGCGCCGCCCACGTGATCGTGATTGACCGCGTGCCCGAACGCCTCGCCATGGCCGAGGCCGCCGGGTGCCAGACCATCAACTATGAGCAGGACGACGTACTGCTGGCCCTGCGGGAAGCCACAGGCGGGCGCGGCCCCGACCATGTGATTGACGCGGTGGGCATGGAAGCGCATGGCCACGGCCCCGGCGCCCTGGTCGACACCGCCAAGCAGCGGCTGCGCCTGAGCTTTGACCGTATTACGGCGCTGCGCTGGGCCCTGCTGAGCTGCGCCAAGGGTGGCACTGTCAGCCTGCCCGGCGTGTACGGCGGCCTGATTGACAAGGTGCCCATGGGCGCCGCCTTTGCCAAGGGCCTGACCTTCAAGATGGGTCAGACCCACACCCACCGCTACGTGGCCCCCCTGCTGGCCCGCATTGAGGCGCGCCAGATTGACCCCAGCTTCGTGATTACCCACCGCGCCTCCCTGGATGAGGCCCCGGACCTCTACAAGACTTTCCGCGACAAACACGACGGCTGCATCAAGGTGGTGCTGAACCCCTGGGCATAGCCGGTTGATGGATGATGGTAAATGGGTGATGGATGGGCCTGGGGCGACACCAGGATGAACGGTTGAGGAAGCCCTGGGGTTCAGTCCCCAGGGCGTTCTTGATGCCTTCAGTGCTGGCGTCACTGGCAACACGCGGGGGGCCACTGCCCAGGGCCCGGTGCCCTCTAGCGACTGGCCCAGAGTTCCACCAGACCGCGCAGGGTCAGCGTGTCGTCGTAGTGGTCAATTTCGCGGCACAGGCCCTCCACGGTGCGGGCAAAGCCGCCGGTGGCCACCGCCACAGCGGGGCCCGGTAACTCGGCGCGGATACGGCGCAGCAGACCGTCCACCATCTCGGCGTAGCCGTAGACCAGCCCCGACTGCAGGGCGTGCGTGGTGTTCTTGCCTATGGCCGTCTGCGGGGCTTCCAGGGCAATACGCGGCAGCTTGGCCGCGCGGGCGAACAGGGCGTCGGCGCTCACCTGCGCGCCGGTGGCCAGCACGCCCCCGATAAAGCGGCGGCCCCGGCCAATCACATCAAAGTTCGTGGAGGTGCCGAAATCCACCACCACGGCGTACTCGTGGCGGTCCAGGTATTTGCCGGCGCCAAAGAGGTTACACAGGCGGTCGGCCCCCACAGCGTCGGGGATGTCCAGCTCCACCCGCACGTCGGGAAGGTTGGTCGCGCTGACCTCGAAGGGCTGAATGCCGAAGTGACGGCGCAGGGCCAGCGCCAGATTCTGTCCCACCGGCGGAGCCACACTGCTCAGCACGGCGGCGCGCGGCGGCTGGGCGCCGGCCAGCGTCAGCAGCCCCTGCAACTGCAGCGCGAGGTCGTCGGGCAGCTGGTCACGGTTGGTGCGCACCCGCCAGGTGTGGGTCAGGGTCAGGGTCTCGTCGGCCAGGCCCAGCACGGTGCTGGTGTTGCCAATATCCACAGCCAGAAGGGGAAACGCAGGCACGGGGGGCATTGTACGGCGCGCCTGGGCGCTTCCAGTCGCAGGGACGCCAATCCACAGCACTTCACTCGACTTTAGCGGCCGGGGCGGGTAAAATAACACGGTAAGTAGGAATCATTCCTAACAAAATTCAGTGATTCCCCAAGGAGCCTCATGACCCACCAGCTCGAAATCCGCAACCTGCACGCCTCTGTGGGCGACCAACCCATTCTCAAGGGCATCAACCTGGTGGTGCCCCGGGGCGAACTGCACGCCATCATGGGGCCCAACGGCAACGGCAAAAGCACCCTGGCCAAGGTGATTGTGGGCGACCCCGAATACACTGTCACCGAGGGCGAAGTGCTGGTGGACGGCCAGAATATCCTGGAGATGGAGCCCGACGAGCGCGCCCGCCTGGGCGTGTTCCTGGCCTTCCAGTACCCCGTGGAGATTCCGGGCGTGACCATTGCCAACTTCCTGCGTCTGGCCATGCAGGCCCGCAAGGCCGAGGGCGAAGAGGTGGGCTTTGCCGAGTTCTACGGCAAGCTGCAACAGGCCCTGAAGACCCTGGAATGGGACGAGAGCATCGTGGAGCGCTACCTCAACGCGGGCTTTTCTGGCGGCGAGAAGAAGCGCAACGAGATTCTGCAGATGCTGATGCTGGACCCCAACTACATCATCATGGACGAGACCGACAGCGGCCTGGACGTGGACGCGCTGAAGATCGTGGCCAAGGGCGTGAACTCCATGCGCGGGCCCGGTCTGGGCGGGCTGATCATCACCCACTATCAGCGCCTGCTGGATTACATCACCCCCGACAAGGTGCACATCATCGTGAATGGCCGCGTGGTGCAGACGGGCGGCCCCGAACTGGCCAAGAAACTCGACACCCAGGGCTACGACTGGGTGAAGGAACTGGCGACGGCGTAACAGCGGGTGGGTGAGGCGCGCCCGCCAGGAGGACCCATGACGGCTTATTCCCTGAAGTTTGCCCAAGACAACCTGGAGCGGATTGCGCGGGAGACCGTGCAGAACAGTGATGAGACCATCATCACCCTGGACTCTGGCGAGGCCGTGGTCTTGATCCCTTTGGACCAGTACGAAGCCTGGAAGGAAACGCAGTTGCTGGCCCACCCGGCCAACCGCCGTCACCTGCTGGAATCCATGGAGCAGTACCGCCAGGGCCGCAAGGTTCCTCAGAGTCTGGCGGCCCTGCAGGCGGGCGCGCCGGAGTGAAGCTGAGTTTTACGCCGAATGGCTGGGCCGACTATCTCTGGCTTCAGGCACACGAGCCCAAACTGCTGCGTAAGCTCCACCGCCTGCTGGACGAGTGCCTGCGAGCCCCCTTTGAAGGCACCGGCAAACCCGAACCGCTGAAACATGAGTACGCCGGCTTCTGGTCGCGCCGCCTCACCGCCGAGCACCGCCTTGTGTACGCCGTGGATGATGACGCCCTGACTGTCATCGCCTGCCGCTCACACTATGAGTAAGGAGAAGCACATGACCGTTAATCCTGAAGCGTCAGAGATCAACACCAGCTACGAATACGGCTGGAGCAACCCCGAGAAGTACGCCATCAAGGCCCCCAAGGGCCTGCGCCGCGACGTCGTCGAGATGATCAGTAAGGCCAAGGACGAGCCCCAGTGGATGCTGGACTTTCGCCTCAAGGCCCTGGACATCTTCCTGAGCAAGCCCATGCCCGAATGGGGCGCGGACCTCTCGGGGCTGAACCTCGACGAGATTTACTACTACATCAAGCCTGAAGGCATGAACGCCCGCTCCTGGGACGACGTGCCCGAGGACGTGAAGAACACCTTCGAGCGCCTGGGCATTCCCGAAGCCGAGCGCGCCGCGCTGGCCGGGGTGGGCGCGCAGTACGAGAGCGAGATGGTGTACCACAACCTCAAAGAGGAGTGGGAAAAGCTGGGCGTGGTCTTTCTGTCCATTGAGGACGGCCTGAAGGAATACCCCGAGCTGTTCCGCGAGCACTTCGCCACCATCGTGCCGCCCGAGGACAACAAGTTCGCGGCCATTAACAGCGCGGTCTGGAGCGGCGGCTCGTTCGTGTACGTGCCCAAGGGCGTGAAGGTGGATATTCCCCTGCAAACGTACTTCCGCATCAACGCGGAAAGCAGCGGCCAGTTCGAGCGCACCCTGATCATCATCGACGAGGGCGCGCAGGCCCACTACATTGAGGGCTGCACGGCCCCGGCGTACTCCAGCGACTCGTTCCACTCCGGCGTCATTGAGATTGTGGTGAAAGAAGGCGCCCGCTTCCGCTACTCCACCATTCAGAACTGGAGCCACAACGTCTACAACCTCGTGACCCAGCGCGCCGCCGTGTACGCGGGCGGCGTGATGGAATGGGTGGACGGCAACCTGGGCAGCAAGGTGACCATGAAGTACCCCGCCTGCTACCTGCTGGAAGAGGGCGCGCGGGGCGAGGTGCTGAGCATCGCCATGGCCGGCCGTGGCCAGCACCAGGACGCCGGCGCCAAGATTGTTCACTTTGCGCCCAATACCAGCGGCACCATCGTGTCCAAGAGCATCTCCAAGGACAGTGGCCGCTCCTCGTACCGTGGGCTGGTCAAGATCTACGAGGGCGCCAGGGGCTCCAAGACCAACGTGGAATGCGACGCGCTGCTGCTGGACGAGGAAGCGCGCACCGACACCTACCCCTACATTGAGATTGAGGAAAAGGACGCTTCTGTGGGCCACGAGGCGACCGTGTCCAAGATCAACGATGACCAGATTCTGTACCTGCAGAGCCGTGGTCTGAGTGAGGACGAGGCCGCCGGCCTGATCGTGCGCGGCTTCATTGAGCCGATTGCCAAGGAACTGCCGCTGGAATACGCGGTGGAGCTGAACCGCCTGATTGAGCTGGAAATGGAAGGCTCGGTCGGTTAAAGCCATGACCCAGGGCATCTGCTACGACAAGGCCAAGTGGCACTATGACGGAGATTTTCCGGCAGACCTGCCGCCGTCGCAGGGATTCGTGCACACCGGCATGTTTATCAGCTGGCTGGCGGACCATCACCTGCTGGCAGATGCCCTGCAGCACGACGCCGAGGCAATCCGGACGAGAGAGCAGACGGGCGCCCAGGTATTTGGCCGCTGGGCAGGCGTACTCACCAGCGACATGCTGAGTGACGAAGGCAACGCCTTTGCCCGTCACTATTACGCCTCGGCGGCGGGCGGCGGCGAATATCTGCACGACTACTTCAACCTGTTTGACGAGCTGCCCTCCATTTACCATGTGACCGACACCTGGGAGAATTACGCCCGGGTGGCCGCCCTGATCAGTGATCGGCACGCCGAGTGGCGAGGAAAGCCATGAAACTCAATCACATCAATCTGGGCGTCAAGGATGTGCCGCAGGCGGTGGCGATCTTCCAGCGCCATTTCGGGCTGCGACCAGCCGGGGACGGCATGCCGATCAACGACCAGATGGCCTTTTTGCGGGATGACGTGGGCGCGCTGCTCTCCATGTTCCGCGTTGAGGATCCTCAGTACCCCAGGGTATTTCACATTGGGTTTTTGCAGGACAGTCCCGAGCAGGTGCGGGCGATTTACCAGCAGCTCACCGACAGCGGCTTTCAGATTCCGGCGCCAAGTGAGAATCACGGCCGGCTGACGTTTTACTTCAATACCCCCTTCGGCGTGGTCATTGAAGTGGAGTCGTTCCTCAACTGAGGGACTTCTTTTTCTTTTCCTGGAGTGTTCATGACCCAATTCACCGAGCAACTGGCCACGCACACCGGCCCCGAGTGGCTGAACAGCAAGCGCCGCGAGAGCCTGGACCTGTTCAACACCCTGGCCATTCCCACCGAGAACGTGGAGGCCTGGAAGTACACCCAGGTGGACATGGACTTCGCCGCGCTGCGCCCCCACGGCAAGCGCGACGAGGTCACGGACGTGGCCGCGCTGCCCGCCAGCGTGCAGGAACGCCTGACCGGCACCGACGTGGGCGCTTTCCTGGTGCTGGACGGCCCAGACGTGGTGTACCGCACCGAACTGCCCGCCGAGCTGACCCAGAAGGGCGTGATCTTCACCGACCTGAAGACGGCGGTGGAACAGCACGCCGACAAGGTGCAGCAGTACCTGTATTCCGTGGTGCCTGCCGAGGTGCCCGACGACACCACCATTGCCGCGCCCGGCACCACCCCCAGCAAGAGCCCCGACCCCAGCGAGGGCAAGTTCAGCGCGCTGGCGGCGGCGCTGTGGACGAACGGCGCCTTTATGTACGTGCCGCGCGGCGTGGAGGTCGAACTGCCCCTGGGGTCCTTCCGCGTGATGAGCGAGGCCGGCACCTACACCGCCACCCGCACCCTGGTGGTGGCCGAGGAAAACGCGCAGGTGACCTTCATTGACGAGCAGGCCAGCGACGACCTGCCCGGCACCTACGCCATTGGCGCTGTGGAGCTGGTCGTGAAGGCGGGCGCGCGCGTGCGCTACGTGTCCATTCAGAACTGGGGCAAG
This sequence comes from Deinococcus arcticus, assembly GCF_003028415.1. Taxonomy (NCBI): domain Bacteria; kingdom Thermotogati; phylum Deinococcota; class Deinococci; order Deinococcales; family Deinococcaceae; genus Deinococcus; species Deinococcus arcticus. The sequence continues at coordinate 98,745 of NZ_PYSV01000008.1, read as the reverse complement.
GGCGTGACCCATATTCAGCGCCAGCGCGGCGACGTGGAGCGCGACGCCACCCTGAACAGTCTGGTGGTGACCATGGGCGGCACCCTATCGCGCACCGAGATGCAGAGCTACCTGCGCGGGCAGGGCGCCGACAGCGAGATGCTGGCGCTGTACTTTGCGAATGAAGACCAGCACTTCGACCACTACACCCTGCAGCACCACGCCGCCGCGCACGCCCACAGCGACCTGCTGTACAAGGGCGTGAACAACGACCGGAGCGTGGGCGTGTTCTCCGGGATGATCAAGGTGGACCTGGGCGCCCAGAAAACCGACGCCTACCAGAAGCACCGCACCCTGATGCTGTCCAGCGAAGCCCGCAACTACTCGGTGCCGCAGCTGGAAATCAATGCCAACGACGTGCGCTGCAGCCACGGCAGCACCACCAGCCCGGTGGACCAGGAAGCCCTGTTCTTCCTGCGCTCGCGCGGCATCAGCAGGGAAACGGCCGAGAAGATGCTGGTCACGGCGTTCCTGGAAGATGTGCTGGGCCGCGTGCCGCTTTCCAGCGTGGTCAAGTACATCGAAGGCATCATTGCCCGGAAGGTGGGCGCAGTTTAATCCCCGCTTCACTGGACCCCCTGGGGCAGCCACCAACCGGGCTGCCCCATTTGCATGGCTGGGGGTTTCCCGTCAATCCGGCTTCAACTCAATCTTGCCGTCTTCCTCGCCCCACCACTGAATGCGCCGGGCGTCCACAACCAGCATCACCAGCCCCTCGGTGTCCAGGCCGCCTTTGAACCACCGCTCCAGCTCCGGGTGCCAGTGGTCTTTCATCACGCGGCGGTCGTGCAGTACGCGGGCGTGGCCCTGCACCGCCACGAACAAAAAGCCCTTCTTGGCCTTGAAGTTCAGTACGACGTGGCTGTTTTTCTCGATATCGCGGGCGGCGCGCGAGTCAGCCCAGGTGAAAAAGTAGCTGGTGCCGTCGTATTCCACCTCGCCGTTGTTGCTCATGGGCCGCGAGGCCAGCTGGCCGTGACTGCTCACGGTGGTCAGCAGGCAGTAGTCCATGCCGCGCATCTTCTGGGCCAGGGCCTTGAGGGTGGTTGCCATACCTGATGGTAGGGGGCCGGCCGCTGCAGGCGGAGTCCGTTGCTGTTGAGCTTTCGGTCACGTCCTCCTGCGCGTGGCCCCGTTGACTGGCCCCGTTGACCACCGCGCTCAGGGGGCCTGGGTCAGCCACAGGGCGCGGTAGGGGTCCAGCACCACCGGGGCGTGGCCGAAGGTAAAGGCGCTCCCGGCCACATGGTCCAGCGCGTGCTCGCCCAGGTGCTCGCGCAGGGCCCAGGCGGGGAACTGAACGGTGTGCTCGCTGAAGTTGTAGACCCCCAGCATCACGCCCAGCGGATGGTCGCGGCGCAGCAGCAGCACGCAGGGATCGGGGCTGCCCACCGGGCGGCTTTCCACGCTGGCGTGCAGGTGTGCCAGACCCTGGCGCGCGGCGATCAGGCGGCGCAGCCCGGCGTTCACGCGGCCCTCGGGGGTGCCAGGGTCGGCGGCCACGGCCTGCACGCGGGCCCAGTCCATGGGGGGGCGGTGAACCCAGCGGTTGTCCGGGGCGTGCTCGGGCGTGTCAGCGAACGTGTGGTCGTTCAGCAGCGCCAGTTCATCGCCCATATACAGCAGCGGCACCCCGCCAAAGCCCAGGATGACCGCGTGCAGCAGCAGCAGCCGCCGCACCGCAAGGTCCACCTGCCGCGGATCGCCCGCCGCCAGGGCCGCTTCCAGCCCCGCGAGGCTGGCCGCCGAGCCGCTGATGCGCCGGTCCCCGGTCTGCGGGTTGTGCTGAAACACCAGCCCCCGCGCAAAGGACCCGGGATACTCGCCGCTGTAAAAGTCGCTCAGGAAGTGGCGGTGCGCCGGCCCCGACAGGCCCACGCGGGCCGCGTCGTCATCACTGATCGCCCAGCCGATGTCATCGTGGCAGCGCACGTACATGCCCCAGGTGGTGCTCAAAGGCTTGGGCGCAAAGGCGCGCAGGGCCTCTTCAAACAGGCGCACGTCGCGGCTGGCGAGGCTGCTCCACAGCTGCACCATCAGCGAGTTGTGGTACGCCATGTCGCTCACGCGGCCGTGGTGCCCGCCGGTGCCCAGGTAATGAATCAGCTGCCCCGGGGCCACAATCGCCTCGGCCTTGAAGGCCACGGCGGGCGCCGCAATGCGCGCGCAGGCCCGCAGCGCCCGGGTCAGGTGATGCACCTCGGGCTGGTTCTGGCAGTCGGTGCCGGGGCGCTTCCACAGAAAGGCAATGGCGTCCAGCCGGAACACCTCGACCCCCCGGTTGGCGAGGTGCAGGATGATGTCCACGAATTCGCGCAGCACAGCGGGGTTGGCCCAGTTCAGGTCCCACTGGTAGGTGTTGAAAGTGGTCCAGACCCAGCCCTGCGCGTCCTCATTCCAGGTGAAATTGCCCGGCGCAAAGTCGGGGAAAATCTCGGGGAGGGTGCGCTCGTAGGCGTCGGGCCCGGCGCGGTCGGGAAAGAGGTGGAAGTAATCGCGGTAGGCGGGGTCGCCTGCACGGGCCTTCACGGCCCATTCGTGCTCCTGCGCCACATGGTTGAGCACGAGGTCCAGCACCAGACTGATCCCCCGGCCCCGCAGATCGGCGGCCAGCGCCGAGAGGTCGTCCATGCTGCCCAGATCGCCGCGCACCGCGCGGTAGTCGGCCACCGCGTAGCCGCCGTCGTTCTCGCCGGGCCGGGGCCTGAGCAGCGGCATCAGGTGCAGGTAGGTCACGCCCAGCTCTTCCAGGTAGGGCACGCGGGCCTGCACGCCCCTGAGGGTGCCGGCAAAGCGGTCGGCGTAGGCCACGTACCCGATCATCCCGGGCTGCTGCAACCAGTCGGGGCGCAGCAGCCGGGCCTCGTCCAGCCGTTTCAGGTCGGCCGGGCGGGTGTGAAAGGCGTGCAGCAGGACTTCCAGCAGTTCGGGCAGCAGCGCGGCGGTCTGGTCACCGTACACGGCCGCCAGGCTCTCGATCAGCTCCGGGCCGTAGCGCTCCAAGCGCAGCAGAAACGTCTCGGCGTCGCGGTCGTCGTCAAAGGCGCGGCGCAGCGACTCGGGGGCCAGCAGCCGGAAGGGGTCGGAAGGGGCCATGGCTGCTCAGCATAAACCGGAATTGGAACTGTTTCCAACTCTGGGCGGTCAGGCAAGCTGCAGTTCCGCCCGCACCGCCATCAGGGCTTTGCCCAGCAGGTTCTGCCCCCACGCCTGCCGCGCGCCCTCGGCCTGGGGCTCCGCGAAGCCGATGCCCCAGATGCGGTCATCCGCCGCCGTCTCGACCAGCTCGGCGTCTGCGGTGTTCAGCAGGAAGGCGCGCAGCTCTGGATTCTGCCCAAATTTCAGCCGCAGCATCGCCAGGGCCACGCCGAACCGCTCGCGCGCCCAGACCCCATCGTCGTATGGGGTCACGCGGCGCCCCAGCGCCTTGCATTCTGCGGGGGTAGAGGCGGCCAGGATCCTCGCCCGGGTGGCCTCGTCGCCAAACAGCTTCGCCTTGCGGGCCATCAGGTACTGCTCGGCCCAGTGGTATGTCACGCCGTCCTCCACAAACAGGCTGGGGTGGAAATTCGAGAACGGGTGGGCCGTTCGGTAGAAGTAATGGGTGGATGCACTCATAGCAGGCAGTCTGCCCGGCCCTCCCCTCCCCGCGCCTCTGCCACCTGGCCTGCCCTCTGCCCTCCCCTCTGGCCGATTCCGACCCTCCCTGCGCCCGGTATCATGCGGGGTGATGACGAAAGACGGCGGGAAACAGGACAGGAAGGCGGCGCAGTACGGCGTCACCCCCCAGAGCGCAGATTTCAACGACTGGTACAACGAGGTCGTGAAAAAGGCCGATCTGGCCGACAACAGCCCCGTGGCGGGCGCCATGGTGGTGCGCCCTTATGGCAGCGCGCTGTGGGAAAACATCGTGCGCTGGCTGGACGACCGCTTCAAGGCCACCGGCCACGAGTCCCTGGTCTTTCCCACCCTGATTCCCATGGGCTTTATCACCAGGGAAGCCGACCACGTGGAAGGCTTTGCGCCGGAACTCTTCACGGTCAGCAAGATCGGCACCGAGGAACTGGCTGAGCCCTATGTGCTGCGCCCCACCAGCGAAACCATCATTGGGCACATGTGGAGCGGCTGGCTGAACTCTTACCGGGACCTGCCTTTCTTGCACTACCAGTGGGGCAGCGTGTTCCGCGCCGAGCTGCGCACCAAGGCGTTTCTGCGCACCAGCGAATTCTTCTGGCACGAGGGCCACACCGCCCACGCCAATGAACCCGAGGCCCGCGCCGAAGTGCGGCAGATGCTGGACCTCTACCACGAGTTCTGCCGCGACGTGCTGGCGCTGCCCGTGGTGCGCGGCGAGAAGACCGCCAGCGAGCGCTTTGCCGGGGCCGTGGCCACCTACTCCATTGAGGGCATGATGCGCGACGGTAAGGCGCTGCAGTCCGGCACCAGCCACTACCTGGGCCAGAACTTCTCCAGGGCCTTTGACGTGAAGTTCCAGACGCGCGAACAGAAGGAAGAGTACGCCCACACGACCTCCTGGGCGATTTCCAGCCGCATCATCGGCGCGATCATCATGACGCACGGCGACGACTTCGGGCTGATCATGCCGCCCCGGATTGCGCCCATTCAGGTGGTGGTGATTCCCGTGGGCCGCAAGGACAACTTTGACCAGATGGTGGAAGAGGGCGAGAAGCTGGCCGCCGAACTGCGTGGCCTGGGCCTGAAGGTGAAGGTGGACCGGCGCGACGGCGTGACCAACGGCTTCAAGTACAACGACTGGGAACTGAAGGGCGTGCCGGTGCGCATTGAACTGGGCCCGCGCGATCTGGAGCAGGGTGTGGTCGTGGTGAAAAACCGCAACCGTGACGAGAAGGAGACCCTGACGCGCGCCGACGCCGTGGCGGGCATGCCCGCCCGCTTGGACGAGATTCACGACTGGCTGTATGGCCGCGCGACCCAGTTTCTGCTGACCCGCACCCTGGTGGCCGACACCTACGAGGCGTTCCAGGAAGGCATCGAGAGTGGGCACTGGGTCCGCGCGTACCACTGCGCCGACGCCGCGTGCGAAAAGAGCATCAAGGACGACACCAAGGCCACCACGCGCAACGTGCCGCTGGACGACGCCGAATTCTTCCACGAGCACGGCGAGGGCCCCTGCGTGAAGTGCGGCCAGCCGGGCGCCTACGGCAAGCGCGTGATTTTCGGCCGGCAGTACTGAGCAGGCCGCTGTCCTGAGAGAACCGGGGCACCCCCACCACAGCAAGCCGCCGCTCCAATCCGGGGCGGCGGCTTGCTGCTGGAACGGGGCCCGCTCCCGGCTTTACCGGCCGGCGAGCAGGTTCCAGATCACCGGCGAGGCCCCCCAGGCGTACCACAGGTTGGGCAGCAGGCCCAGCACCGTCACGCCCGCCACGCCCAGGCCCACCGCCAGGGTGGTGGCGGGACGCTGGCCGTGGGCGTATTCGCGCGCCGGGGTGCGGTCCGGCATGAACATCAGCATGGCGGGGCGCAGGTAGTACACCAGCGCGGCCACACTGGTCAGGGCCGCCAGCACGCTCAGCCACACGTAGCCGTTCTGAAAGGCCGCCTGGAACACGAGGTACTTGCCGAAGAACCCGGCAAACGGCGGCAGGCCCGCCAGCGAGGCCAGGCAGATGGCCAGGCACACTGCGTACCCTGGATGCCGGAAGTACAGCCCGCGCAGGTCGCTGATCTCGAACCCCGCCTCGGAGCGCTGCAGGGCGGCCACCACGGCCAGGGCAGCGGCGGTCATGAGGGTGTACACAAGCAGGTAGTAACTGAGGGCGGCGCCGCCCGCCTGGGGGGTGCCCAACAGGGCCATCGCCAGGAAGCCGGTGTGGGCCACGGCCGAGTACGCCAGCATGCGCTTGAAGTTCAGCTGGCGCAGCGCCGCCAGATTCCCCACGATCAGGGTGGCAGCGATCAGCACCTGCATCACCGAATGCCAGCCCGGGGCGTCGGCCAGGGCGCCGGAGAACACGCGCAGCATGCCTGCAAAGGCGGCGACCTTCACCACGGTGCTCAGAAAGAGGCTCACGCTGGTGGGTGCGCCGCCGTACACGTCGGGGGTCCACTGGTGAAAGGGCGCCAGGGCCACCTTGAAGGCAAAGCCGCACAACACCAGCAGGGCGCCGCCCACCAGAATGCCCACGTTCTGCGGCAACAGGCCCTGTACGGACCCCACGCGCTCGGCAATGGCGGCGTAGTTCAGGCTGCCGGTGGCGCCGTACACGAAGGCCAGACCGTAAATCAGCACCGCGCTGCCCGCTGCGCCCAGCAGGAAGTATTTCAGGCCGGATTCCTCGGCGCGGCGCGAGCCCTGCAGGGTGGCAAGCACGTAGCTCGACAGGCTCATGATCTCCAGGCCGATCAGCATGACGATCAGGTCGCCGGAAAAGGCGATGAGCAGGCAGCCGGTCACGGCGTACATGAGCATGGCGTCGAATTCGGGGAACGACACCCGCGCGCGCCACGCGGTATCCAGGGTGACCAGCAGGGTCATCAGGGTACCCACCAGAATGACAAAGGAGAGCAGCAGCGCCGCGTTGTCGGCGTTCAGGCTGCCGCCAAAGGCGCTCAGGCCCCGGTTCCACAGCAGGGTGAGGCTGGCGCCCGAGAGCAGCAGCGCGCCGATGTTGATGAAGGTGAGGGTGCGCCGCTGGACCCAGAAGCCCAGCAGGGTGCTGGAAATGGCGCCGGCCAGCACGATCAGGATAGGCAGCATGGGGGTCAGGGCCACATCGGGGGGCGTCAGCATGTCAGTTGCCTCCCAGGGCGCTCAGCACGGCGCGCACCGCCGGCTGCATGAGGTTCAGGGCCGGCGCGGAGTACACGCCGAAGAGAATCAGCACGGCCAGCGGCAGGCCCAGCACCAGCCACTCGGTGTGCACGAGGTCGCGCACGCCCACGGCGCCCAGCGGGCGGGCCTGCCAGAAGGTGGTCTGGAAGGCGGTCAGGGCGTAGGCGGCGGCGGCAATGGTGGTGATCCCGGCAATGAAGGTGAGCCACGGCGAGACCTGATAGGCCCCCAGGAGAATCGAGAATTCCCCGATAAACCCGGCCAGCCCCGGCACGGCGATGGACGCGAACCACAGGGCCATGGTCAGGCCACTCAGGGCGCCCGCCTGGGTCATCACGCCGCCCACCCGGGTCTCCAGGCTGCCAATGCGCTCCTGCACCATGCCCACCGAGAGAAACAGCGCGCCCGTGTACAGGTTCTGGAAAGCCAGCAGGTACATGGCGCCAATCACGGCGGTTTCGTTGAGCGAAAACACGCCCAGCGCCACGAAGCCCATGTGCGACAGGCCCGCGTAGGCCAGCAGGCGCTTCCAGTCGGTCTGCCGGAAGGCAATCCAGGCGGCGTACAGGGCCGTGAAGGCGGCCAGACCCATCAGGATGGGGCGCAGTTCCAGGCTGGCGTCCGGGAACAGCGGAATCCCGAAGGTAAACAGGCCGTACCCGCCCACCTTGTACAGCGTGCCCATCACGTCCGGCACGCCGGAATCATGGTTCTGCTCGTGGAAGTCCGGCAGCCACGCGTGTAGGGGCCACAGGGGCAGCTTCACCGCCATGGCCGCCAGGAAACCCAGGTACAGCCACGTCTGGGCGGGGCCCTCCACGAGGTTGGCCTTCAGGTCCACCATGGCGAAGGTGGGGCTGCCCCCCAGGTAGCGCACCCCGATGATGCTCACCAGCATCAGCAGGCTGCCAAACAGCGTGTAGGCCGCAAACTTCACCAGCGCCTTCATGCGCCCAGCCTTGCCGTACATGGCCAGCATCAGCAGGGCGGGAATCAGGGCGTCTTCAAAGAACACGTAGAACAGCAGCAGGTCCTGCGCGGCAAAAATACCGATCAGGCCGGTTTCCATCGCCAGAATCAGCGAGAGCATGGGCCCGGGGTTCGGGATGCGCCGCGCGGCGTACAGGATGGCGATAAAGGACATGAACGCCGTGACCAGCGCCAGCGCGAGGCTGACCCCGCTCAGCTGCACCGAGTAGGTGATGCCCAGCGGCGGAATCCAGTCCCAGCGGAACAGCTCTGAGCCGCCGCCGCGCCAGATGGCCAGCCCAGCGCCCAGGGTCAGCGCGGCAATCAGGCCCGCCACCTCGTCCCGGAAGGTTTTCGGCACCACCAGCAGCAGCAGGCTGCCCAGCACCGGCAGGAAAATCATGATCGTGGGAAGCCAGTCCAGAAAGGTCATGCGCCACTTCCAATCGTTTTCAGGGCCCAGTAGCCGATGATCAGCGCGGTGCCCAGCACCATGCTGACCGCGTAGGCCCGCACGAAACCGCTCTGCCACAGGGTGAACAGGCCGCCCGGCCCGCTGGCGTTGCGCGCCACACTGCCCAGCGCGCTGTCGGTGCCCCGGTCCACGGTGTCCAGCGCGCCGGCAATGGCCCGGCTGGGGGCGCCCACCACGTTGTCGTACACGGTGTCCAGGTACAGGGCGCGCGTGCTGGTTTCGCCCAGCGGGCCGTCCATCAGGGTGCCCCGGCGGTGTTCCAGATAGGCCCAGACCAGCCCCAGCACCCCGGCGCCCACCGCCAGCGCGGTCAGCAGCCACTCGGTGCTCACGGGAATCTCGTGGGCGTGCACTGGAATGGCGCGGCCCAGGTAGTCATCGAAGGCGTGCTTGCCGCCCAGGAAGGTGGGAATGTTCAGCAGCCCGCCCAGGGTGGCCAGCGCGGCCAGAATGCCCAGCGGAATCCTGGTCAGCAGGTCCGCCTCGTGCGGGTGCGCGTGCCCCCGGTACTTGCCCGCCCACACCAGAAAGTACCAGCGGCCCATGTAAAAGGCAGTCAGCAGCGCCACGCCCAGCCCGATCACGTACAGGCCGGGATTGGCTTCAAAAGCGGCGGCCAGAATGGCGTCCTTGGAAAAGAAGCCGCTCCAGATGGGAATGCCGGCAATGGCCAGCACACCCGCCACCGACACCAGATGGGTAAAGGGCATCTTGCGGCGCAGCCCGCCCATGCGGCGCACGTCCTGTTCGTCGTGCAGGGCGTGAATCACGGCGCCCGCCGCCAGGAACAGCAGCGCCTTGAAAAAGGCGTGCGTGAGCAGGTGAAAGACCCCGGCAGAGTAGGCGTGCAGGCCCACGGCCATGAACATGTAGCCCAGCTGCGACACCGTGGAGAACGCCAGAATCTTCTTGATGTCGTGCTGGTTCAGGGCGGAAAGGGCCCCGTACAGCGCCGTCAGGCCACCCACCCAGGCCACCCACAGGCTGGCGTTCGGGGCGAGGTCGTACAGGAAGTGACTGCGCGCCACCAGATACACGCCCGCCGTCACCATGGTCGCCGCGTGAATCAGCGCCGACACTGGCGTGGGCCCGGCCATGGCGTCCGGCAGCCAGGTGGTCAGGGGCAGCTGACCACTCTTGCCCACCGCGCCCACCAGCAGGAACAGACAGGCCAGTTCAATGCCGGCCTGCGCCACCTGCGCGCCGCCCTCCACCCGCTCGGCCAGTTCCGGGATGGAGAGGGTGCCGTACAGCTTGAACAGCAGGAACATGCCCAGCATGAAGCCCAGGTCGCCAATGCGGTTCATGATGAAGGCCTTGCGGGCGGCGTTGGAGTTCGCCACGCCCTCGCGGTCGCTGGCCTCGCGCAGGTCCCGGTCCGACGCTTCGCTGTTGCGGCCGTTGAACCAGAAGCCGATCAGGAGGTACGACGCCATGCCCACGCCTTCCCAGCCCACGAACATCAGGGGGTAGGAGTCGGCCAGGACCAGAATCAGCATCATGGCCACGAAGAAGTTCAGGAAGGCGAAAAAGCGCGTGAACTTCGGGTCGTGCCCCATGTAGGAAATGGAGTACAGGTGAATCAGGAAGCCCACGCCCGTGATAATCAGGGCCATCAGGGCCGAGAGCTGGTCATACCAGAAGCCCACGGCAAGGTTGGCGTTCAGGGCCATGTTGGGCAGCCATTCCCAGAGAATCTCGTGGGCTGGGGTACCACCCTGGTTCAGGTAGCGCAGCGCGGCCACCACGAAGGCGGCGCCCACCGCGCCGGTGGCCACCCAGCCGCCGGTCTTGCCCGGAAACAGGCGCGGAAAGCACATCAGCACCGCAAACGACAGCAGCGGCAGCAGCGGCAGCAGGTAAAGAGCGGGAAGACTGTCCATAGCCACTCAGCCTTTCAGGGCCGCGAGATCGTCCACGTTGGTGGTCTCGCGCTTGCGGAAAATAGCGACGATGATCGCCAGGCCAATGGCCACTTCGGCGGCGGCCAGGGTCATCACGATGAACACGGCCGTTTGCCCGGTGGGATCGCCCCACGAGCGCGCAAACGCCACCAGCGCGAGGTTCGCAGCGTTCAGCATGAGTTCCACCGACAGGAACACCATGATGGCCGTGCGCCGGGTCAGCACCCCGATCATGCCCAGGGCGAACAGAATGCCCGAGAGCGCCAGGTAGGAAGAGGTGGACACCATTACGCGCTCACCTCGCCGTCCCGGGCCGCTTGCAGGGCCGGCTGGCCGCCCACGCGGGGCCCAAAGCGGGGTTGCTCGTCCTGTCCCCGGTCGCCGGGCACGGTACCCACCGGGGTGTCCAGTTCATCGGGCACGCCGTCAGGCTGAGCCTCGGGGCGCTGCACCAGGGCCACCGAGCCCACAATGGCCACCAGCAGCAGAATGCTGACCGCTTCAAAGGGCAGCAGGAAGCGCGTGAGCAGCGTTTCGCCCATGATCATGGCGTCGCCGCCGCGCAGGGCCGCTGCACTTTCTGCCAGGGGGCGGGGGTCTTTGTAGGTAAAGGCCAGCACCACAAAGGCCGCCGCCAGCAGCGTGCCACCAATGCCCGCCAGCTCCCGCACGAACGGCACCGGGTCGTGCCCGGTGACCGGCTGGTTGGCATTGAGCAGCATGATGACGAAGAGAAACAGCACCATCACGGCCCCGGCGTACACGATCACCTGCGTGGCCGCCAGAAACGAGGCGTTCAGCGTGGCAAACAGCCCCGCCACGCACAGCAGCGTGCCCACCAGCCCCAGCGAGGCGTGTACAGCGTTGCGGGCGGCAATGGTGATGATGCCGCCGACGATGGCCAGCGCGCCCAGAAGGATAAAGGCGAGCGTCATGCGTGACCGCCGGCCACGGGAAGTGGGGAGTGGGCAGCAGGGAGTGGGAACAGCAGGGAACGCAGGAGGCAGGAAGCGGTGCGTGGGGTTTCGGTGCCCCACCCTTTCGCCCCCGCGACGCCCTGGCCGCTGACACCATCCACCATCAACGTTTGACCATCAACCATCACTGATACTTCACCCCTTCCAACTCCTCGCGCACAGCGCCCTCCAGCTGGAAGCCCAGGCGCACCGGCTTGCCCCTGCGCTCGGCCTCGCGGCGCTGGGGCAGGCTGCCGGTGACGCCCACCAGCATGTCTTCCTTGCCATACACGAAGTCGCGGGAGCGGTAATCGGCCATCTCGAATTCGTTGCCCATGACCACGGCGCCCGTGGGGCAGGCTTCCTCGCACATGCCGCAGAAGATGCAGCGCAGCATGTTGATCTCATAGACCCTGGCGTAGCGCTCGCCCGGACTGACGGGCGCGGCGGGGTCGTTCTCGGCGGCTTCCACATAGATGGCGTAGGCCGGGCAGGCGGCGGCACACAGCGAACAGCCGATGCACTTTTCCAGGCCCGTGCCCGGGTGGCGCGTCAGGATGTGGCGGCCACGAAAGCGGGGCTGCAGCGTGGCGCGCTGTTCGGGGTAACTGACCGTCACGGGCTTCTGAAACAACTTGCTCAGCGTGACGCCCATGCCCTTGGCGATCTCAAGTACGCCCATGGGGGGCTCCTTTCAGGGGGGAAGTGGGGAAACAGCGGGAGGCGGGAAGCGGGAGGCGGGAGGCGGTGTTGACTCCCTCTCCCCCCGTGGAAGAGGGGTGGGGTGGCTCGCAGAGCTGCGAAGCAGAGGAGGGGCGCACCCAGCTCAACGCGCGCTCCCGGCCGGCCACCTCTCCATCAACCATCAACCATTGACCATCACCACTCATCAGTCTCCACCCCCCAGCCGCACGTCGCCCTCGCGGCGCACGGTGGGCTGGTTCCACAGCACCCGCACCCGGTCACTCATGACCAGCAGGGCCGCCAGGGCCGCGAAGCTGAGAATGCTCAGGAACCACAGGCCGCCCTGACCACGGAAGGCCAGGAACGCGGCCGTCATGACCGTGTTGGCCAGGGCCAGGGGCAGCACCAGCTTCCAGCCAAAGCGCATCAGCTGGTCGTAGCGGAGCCGGGGCAGCGTGGCGCGCACCCAGATGAACAGGAAGAGGAAAAAGGCAATCTTGGCAATCAGCCACACCAGCGGCCAGTCGGAGATGCCGGGAATCAGACCATTGAGAAACTGCGGGCCCTTCCAGCCCCCGAAAAACAGCGTGGCCATGACCGCCGAGGCGGTGATCATGTTCACGTATTCCGCCATCTGAAACAGCGCCCACTTGATCGCGGAATATTCGGTGAGGTACCCGGCCACGATTTCCTGTTCGGCTTCGGGCAGGTCAAAGGGCGTGCGGTTCGTCTCCGCAAACGAGGAGATCAGAAAGAGGGCAAAACCCAGTGCCTGAAAGAGGATGAGCCAGCCGTTTTCAGCCTGCCAGCCGACAAAACCCAAAGCGCGCAGAGTGCCATCACTATTGAACGTGTTATTGAAGCTGGTGGTGCCCACCAGCATCAGCAGGCCCAGGATGCTCAGGCCCATGCCCAGTTCGTAGGAGATCATCTGCGCGCTGCTTCTCAGGCCGCCCAGAATCGGGTACTTGCTGCCCGAGGCCCAGCCACCCAGGAAGATGCCGTACACGCCCATGGAGGTCAGGGCCAGCAGGGCCAGAATGCCCGCATCCAGGTTGTAGACCCAGGGGTTCTCGCCAAACAGGCTGCCCGCCGGGCCAGCAGGGAGGCCACCAAAGGCGGTCAGTGCCATGCCAATGGCCACGATGGGCGCCAGGGTGTAGACCAGCTTGTCGGCCAGCGTCACGTTCAGGTCTTCTTTGAAGATGCTCTTAATCGCGTCGGCGGCGGGCTGCAATAGGCCCATGGGGCCCACGCGGTTGGGCCCGGGGCGCAGCTGCATGCGGCCCAGCAGGCGGCGCTCCACCAGGGTCATGTAGGCAAAGGTGGTGAGCAGGCCCAGCACGACCAGCACGGCCTTGACCAGCGAAATCAGGAGGGTGGCGAGCCAGTCGGGCATCAGTCATCCCCTCCCGGCTGAGGTGCAGCCGGCGACACCGGGAGCGTCCAGCCGCCCTGGGTCAGGTGGGCAATGCGCTCCACCCAGTCCCCGTCCCGCCGGACCATGCGCTCGGTCCACAGGCGGGGGGTGTGGGGCTGGGCCGGGGCGGTGTGGGTCTGGGGGAAGGGGTGCAACTGGCCCTGTTCGGGCAGGTCCGCGAGGTTCACGCCCAGCCGCTGGGCAGCCAGGGTCTGTGCACCACGCAGGCCGCGCACCGGGGCCTTTACGCCCAGGGCCTCGGCCAGAGCGGTCAGGGTGCGGATCAGGTCGGCCGAGTCGCCGGCCTGAATGGCGGCGGAAGACAGGGGCAGCAGGCGGCCTTCCAGATTGACGGTGGTGCCGCGCTTCTCGTAGTTCGTGACAGCGGGCAGCACCACGTCGGCCAGTTGCGCGGTGGCGGTCAGGTGAAGGTCGTGCACCACCGTAAAGCCACGCGCCCGCACGCCCGGATTCACGCGGCTGAGAAACGCGGCAGGCACCTCAGCCAGCCGGTTCAGGCCCAGGCCACCCGTGCGGGGCACGAGATTCAGGGCACTCAGGCCCAGACTATTCGGCCCGGCGGGAATGGCCAGCACCTTCGCCCCCGTGCTGGCCGCCAGGGTGCTCAGGGTGCCAGCAAACGAGCCGCTCGCGCCGTTCAGGGCGTCGGCACCCAGAATCAGAACCGGGCGTTCGGCCTTGTCCAGGGCCTCGCGCACCACCTTCAGTTCGGCCGTGTCGGGCTGCACCAGACGGTTCAGGACCCCATGCCCATTGGCACTGATGCGGTGCCCGGCGTGGCTCCAGAGGCGACTTTCGGCACCCACCACGGCGAGGCGCTCGGTTTTGCGCGCGGGCCGCTCGACCAGCCGCAGATCGGCAATGGCGGTGCCGTGGGCAAATTCGGGCGGCAACACGCCGCCCCGCAGCATCTCCAGAATGCGCAGTTCCAGCACCGGGGCTTCCTCGCCCAGATCGGCGCCAATCACCACCACAAAGTCGGCCTGGGCCACATCGGTCAGCGTGGCGGTGGGGGCAATGTGCACGGCCTGCCGGGGGCCGTGGTCCACATGCCGGGCCTGCAGGGCGTCGGCCAGGGCTTCCAGCGCCACGCCCTCTTCCAGGGTGGTGTCGGCACCCACGAACAGGCCCAGGTCGGCCAGAGGCAGCCCGGCCAGGCCCCGGTTGATCGCCGTGATCGCCTGATCCCAGCTGGCGGGCACGAGTTCGCCGTCCTCGCCCCGGATGAGGGGCGTGGTCAGCCGTTCCTCGCTGGCAAACGGGTGCCCGAAGCGGCCCGCATCGCAGATCCAGGCCTCGTTCACGTCGCGGTTCTCGCGCGCCACCACCCGTTCCAGGCGGCCGTTGCGGGCGTCGGCGGTAATGGAGCAGCCCACCGGGCACAGGGTACAGGTGGTGGGCGTGTGGTCGTATTCCCAGTTGCGGCCCCGGAAGCGCGCCACGTTGTCCAGCAGCGCGCCCACCGGGCAGATATCCGTGATGTTGCCCTGGAAGCCCAGCGGCAGCCCGCCCTCCTCGGTGTCAATGAAAGTGTGGCCACCACGCTCGATAAAGTCCAGCACTTCCTGGCCCGGCACTTCCTCGAAGTAGCGCACGCAGCGCTTGCAGTGAATGCAGCGTTCCTGGTCCAGAATCACGAAATCCGACAGCGGGTAATGCTTGTCGGCGTGGCGGCGGTCAAAGCCGTAACGGCTCGCCCCATAGCCGTACTCGAAGGCACGGTCCTGCAGTTCGCACGCGCCGCCCTTGTCGCAGGTGGGGCAGTCCAGCGGGTGGTTCAGCAGGGTAAATTCCATCATGCCGGCCTGGGCCTTGGCCACCACATCGCTGGTCTTGGCGGTGCGAATGTGCATGCCCTCGGTGGCCTGCATGGTGCATGACGCCATGGGTTTGGGGAACCAGAAGATCTTGGGCTTGGCCGCTTCCCCCTCCCCTTCCATTACAAATGACCCATCCGGGTTCTTGCGGGGGCTGCCGGTTTCCACCAGACACATGCGGCAGGCCCCAATAGGCGAGAGATACGAATGCGCGCAGAAGTAGGGCACGTCCCCGCCCGACTCGAAGACCGCGTCAATGGCGCTGGTCCCGGCCGGCAGTTCAACTTCGGTGCCGTCAACGATGACTTTCATTTCGCCTCCCTCCGGTCGGCGCCGATGCCGGGTGACAGGCGGCCTGCGGGCCCACTGCCCTGGACGGCGGCGCGGCTCACGCGTCCCTCCAGCGCTTCCTGGGCGCGTACATCGCCTGCCCGGTTTGCGCCAGGGCGTCGTATTCCTCGCGGAAGTGCTTGATGGAGCTGAGCACCGGGCCCAGGCAGGCGTCGGCCAGGGCGCAGAAGGAGCGCCCGCCGATGTTCTCGGACATGTCCAGAATCAGCTGCACGTCGCCGGGTTGCCCGCGTCCGGTGACCAGCTTCTGGTACATGCGGGTCATCCAGCTCGAAATCCCCTCGCGGCAGGGCGTGCATTTGCCGCAGGACTCGTGGCCGTAGAAGCGCACCAGATTCCAGGTGGCATTCACGATGCAGTCGGCCTTCGGAATCAGGGTGACGCCGCCCGTGCCCAGCATGGACCCGGCCGCCGCAATCGCCTCGTAATCCATGGGCGTGTCCAGAATCGCGTCGGTCCAGGGCAGCATGGGGCAGCTGCTGCCGCCCGGAATGATCGCCTTCATCTCTTCCAGAGGCCCGCCCGCCCAGTCATAGATGAGTTCGCGGAACGTGGTACCCAGCGGCAGTTCGTACACGCCCGGCCGCGCCACCGGCCCGGAAATCTGAAAGAGCTTCATGCCCTTGCTCTTCTCCGTGCCCATGCCCGCATGCCAGTCCGCGCCGAACTTCAGAATCTGGGTGGCGGCGCAGAAGGTTTCCACGTTGTTGATGGTGGTGGGCAGGCCGTACAGGCCGGCAGCCGCCGGAAAGGGCGGCTTGAGGCGCGGGTTGGCGCGCAGGCCTTCCAGGGAGTTCATCAGGGCGGTTTCCTCGCCGCAGATGTACGCCCCGGCCCCCCGGTGCAGGTGCAGCTGGAAGTCAAAGCCGCTGCCCAGCACGTTCTGGCCCAGCAGGCCTGCCGCGCGCGCTTCCTCAATGGCGGCCTGGATGCGCTCGGCGGCGTGCACGTACTCGCCGCGAATGTAGATGTAGCCCACGCTGGCGCGCATGGCGTAGGCGGCAATCAACATGCCTTCAATGAGCTGGTGGGGGTCTTCGGACAGCAGGTAGCGGTCCTTGAACGAGCCCGGCTCGGATTCGTCTGCGTTGCAGATGACGTAGTGCTGGCGCCCGTCGTTCAGCGGCATAAACGACCATTTGAGGCCGGTGGCAAACCCGGCGCCCCCGCGCCCGCGCAGGCCGGACTTCTTCACCTCGTCAATCACGGCATCCGGGCCCATGGCAAAGGCGCGCTTCACGGCCTCGTAACCGCCGGCGCGGCGGTAAAAGTCCAGGGTCCAGCTGCCCTCCTGGCCCACATAGGCGTACAGGGTGGGCGCAAAGCGCGGGTCCTTGGCGCTGGTGATGGGTTTGGGGGCGGGCTCGGCCACAGTCATAGGGCCCTCCCCGAATCCGGCAGGACGGTCAGGCCCGTGACACTGCTGCCCACCGCCTGCCCGTTGGCCATCAGCTGGCGGCCCTCGGCGGTCACCGTCACCGGCACCGGGTTGTCTGGCAGCGGTTGGCGGTCAGCACGCAGGTCCGCCAGAATCCGGGCGCACTTGCCTGGGCCCACGTTCTCGTAATAGCCGTCGTCGTTGATCTGCATCATGGGCGCGGTGCCGCAGCTGCCCAGGCACTCCACCTTCTGCACGCTGAACCGGCCGTCACTGGTCACTTCGCCGGGCTGCACGTCCAGCGTCTCCACGAGGTGGTCCCACAGCTCATCCGAACCCGCCAGCGCGCACATCAGCGTGGAGCAGACCTGCAGGTGATACCGGCCCGTGGGCACCGTGTGGTAGGTGGAATAGAAGCTCATGACGCTGCGCACTTCGGTGGCGGTAGTCCCCACCAGCGCGGCAATTTCCGCCATTCGGGTTTCTGAAACAAAGCCCTCGGCGTCCTGCACTTCCCGCAGCAGTGGCATCAGCGCGCTTCTTCGCCCCTGCGGCGAATCGGGGTAGCGGCTGAAAATGTCCGCCACCAGTGGTTGTTTATCCGCGAAGTAACTCAAAGTGGCCTTGCTCCTTGGTTGAAAAGGGCTCTGGGCTGTGGGCCATGAGGCGAAGAGGGCTCATGGTCCACAGCTCATGGCTTATGGCCTTCACCGGTCCACGTCTCCCAGGACCGGGTCAATGGTGGCCAGAATCGTGATCAGGTCGGCAAACTGCGCGCCCACGCAGGCGTATTCCAGGGCCTGCAGGTTCACGAAGCTGGGCGCCCGGATTTTCACGCGGTAGGGCATGGAGCCGCCGTCGGAGACGATGTAGTAGCCGACTTCGCCGCGCGCGCTCTCCACTGGCACGTAGACCTCGCCCGTGGGCGGGTGAAAGCCCTCGGTCACCAGTTTGAAGTGGTGAATGACCGCTTCCATGCTGGTTTCCAGTTCGTGGCGGGGGGGCAGGGAGATCTTGCGGTTGGGGTCCTTGACCGGCCCGGGCTTCAGCAGCTTCAGGGCCTGGCGCACGATCTTGATGCTCTCGCGGAACTCCAGCAGGCGCATGTTGAACCGTGCCAGGCTGTCGCCGTCCTGGCTGGTGACCACGTTGAAGTCGTACTGCTCGTAGCCGCAGTAGGGGTTGTCCTTGCGGTGGTCCAGGGGCACGCCGCTGGCGCGCAGGTTGGGGCCGGTCAGGCCCAGGTCCAGGGCCACGTCCGCCGGAATGACGCCCACGCCCTTGGCCCGGTCCAGGAAGATGGGGTTCTGCGAGAACAGGGTGCTGTACTCGTCCACGCCGCGGTCCATCTGGTCCAGGAACTTCGCCACGCGGGCGGGCCAGTCGTCAGGGATGTCGCGGGACAGGCCGCCCACCCGGAAGTAGCCCTGGTTCATGCGGTAACCGCACACCGCCTCGAACAGGTCCACCAGCGCCTCTTTCTCGCGGAAGGCGTAGAAGAAGGGCGTCAGGGCGCCCAGGTCCAGCAGGCCCGTGCCCACGAACACGAGGTGGCTGTGAATGCGCCCCAGTTCGTGCAGAATCACGCGCACGGTGGTGGCGCGCTCCGGCACCTGGGCCGAGAGCAGTTTTTCCACGCTCAGCACATACGCCAGTTCGTGCCCGAAACAGTGCAGGTAATCGGTGCGCGGCGCGTAGGTCACGCCCTGCTGGTAGGTGCGGTGCTCGAAGGTCTTTTCAAAGCCCGTGTGCAGGTAGCCCATGTGTGGGGTCACCTTCACCACGTACTCGCCGTCCATATCCACGACCAGGCGCAGCACCCCGTGCGTACTGGGATGCTGCGGCCCCACGTTCAGCGACATGATCTCGGTGTGCATCAGGGCCTCGCCCTCATCGGCCCCCAGGCGCTCGGCGCGGTCACTTTCCTGGTGATCCGGCCCCATCTGCTCGGGCGCCAGCGTGCCCCCCGGGGCAAGGCGGCCATGGGTGGGTTTGTCGGTGGTGGTCATGGGCGACCTCCGGTCGCGTTGATGGTGAAACGTGGATGGTTGATGGAAAGGGCGCCCGCGCAGCCCTCCATCAACCGTTGACCATCACCCATCACCATCATTTCGGTCCTCCTTCCGGCATGACAGGCGGCAGGCGCTCGCCGCTCTCGCCCCTCCGGAATTCGCCCCGGTAGCCGGTCAGGCCCGCGTCGCGGCCAGTCAGGCCAGCGCGGAAGGTGGCGGGGTCCAGAAAGCGGCCGTCGCGGAACAGGGTGGGGCTTTCGCCCAGCGGAAAGTCCTTGCGCAGCGGGTGACCTTCGAGGTCGTCGGGGGTCAGCACCTTGCGCAGGTCCGGGTGGCCGGTAAACACAATGCCCAGCAGGTCGTAGACCTCGCGCTCCAGATAGTTGGCGGCCTTCCACACCGGATACAGGCTGTCCACCGCTTCCCCGTCGTCCAGCCACACCCGCAGAAACAGGCGGCGGTGGTCGCGCGGGTGATAGACGTTGTGCAGCACGGCAAAGCGCGCCGGGCGCCGCTCCGGGTAGGCGCTGTAGTCCAGGCCCACCGTGTCCATCAGCATGAAGCCGCGCTCTTTGAGGGCCTGGGCGACGGCGCGCAACTGTCCGGCCGGTACCACGGCGGTGGGCTCGGCGGCGTGGTCTTCCTGCAGGCCCAGTTCGCGCATCAGGGGCCCCACGTCGCGCGAGGGGGGGGCTGGTACCACAGGCGCCGGGACAGGCACCGGCGGCAACGTCTGGGACGACTGCACCCCGCCCTCCCGGCCCGTGCGTTTCTCGCCGCTCACCGGGTCCACGCGTCCACCATTGGCAACTGGTGGCCCAGCTCGTCAAAGGCTTCGCCGCGTACCTTTTTCTGCAGCTGCATCACGGCGTAGATCAGGGCTTCGGGGCGCGGCGGGCAGCCGGGCACGAAGATGTCCACCGGCACCACGCTGTCCACGTTCTGGACAATGGCGTAGTTGTTGAACATGCCCCCACTGCTGGCGCACGCGCCCATGGAAATCACCCACTTGGGGTCGGGCATCTGGTCGTACACCCGGCGCATAATCGGGGCCATTTTCTTGCTCAGTCGCCCGGCCACGATCATCACGTCGGCCTGCCGGGGGCTGGCCCGGAACACCTCCGAGCCAAAGCGCGCCAGATCGTTGCGCCCGTCGGTCGAGCTCATCATTTCAATGGCGCAGCACGCCAGCCCGAAGGTGGCGGGCCACAGGCTGTTGCTGCGCCCCCAGGCCACCAGCTTTTCCAGACTGGAAAAGAGAACCCCTTCGGATTCCAGTTCCTGCCAGTCCTTCTCAAAGAGTTCCTTTAAAGCCATACAGCCTCCATCGGGTGGCCAGGAACGCTGAAGTGTCGAAGAGTCGGAGGGTCGAAGGGGCTAAGGAAACCCGGTGGCCTCAGACCCTTCGGCCCTTCCACTCTTTGACCGCGCGCAGCGCGGGTGGCCTGAGGCTCAGGGGCGGCCCTTCGCCTGTCTTGACCAGGTGGCACAGGCGTACCCGCTCTTAGGCCCATTCCAGCACCTTCTTCTTCAGGATGTACACGTAGCCCACCAGCAGCAGCAGCACAAAGGTAATTGCCTCGAAGAAGGCAAAGGGCACCAGCTTCTGGTAAGCCACCGCCAGCGGATAGAAGAACGCCGTTTCAATGTCGAAGATGATGAACAGCATGGCGACCAGGTAGAAATGCACCGGGAAGCGCTGGCCCGTGCCGACCCCACCTTCAGGATCGTTGCCGCTTTCATAGGCCATGAGCTTGGTGCGGCTGCCCCGGCGTTTGGGGCCCAGGATGGCGCTGGCAATGACGGCGACAATGCCAATACCCAGCGCGACGAGCAGCATGATGACAAAATTGGCGTATTCGATAACAGGTCCCCTTTCTGCGTGCGTACTCGCCCTTCACTGGCCTGCTCGTGAAAAACGGCACGAAATGCTGGAAAAAAAGAGAGTGCGTCCGAACTCCTCTTGCCTGACTTGTGGTGCACCCTTGTTCTAGCATGTTCTGTGCGCCTGGGGCGCAGATTCACCCCACAGTGATATGGGCAGGTTGGGGCAGGCCGGGCCAGGGGGGAGCGCCGAACAGGCGACCAAAAGCCGCTGGCCTCTCCCCGCACCGGGGAGGGGCCAGCGGTGAACAGGCCGTGGCGATGGTGCGGCGCCTCCATGAGGGAGCGGCGGGCCCTGTCAAGCGGAGCGCCCCGCCCTGCTACACCAGTTCCGCGAAGTCGTCGTCCTCGTTATCGGCGGCCAGGGGCAGGGTGAAGGTGAAGGTGGCCCCCTGCCCGCGCACCGAATCCACCCAGATCTTGCCGCCGTGTTCTTCCACCGCCAGCTTGCAAAAAGCCAGGCCCATGCCGGTGTCAAAGCGCCCGTGCAGGGTCAGGCGGGACTGCTCAAAGGCCGCAAACAGGTTGGGAATGTCGTCCTCGGGAATGCCCTCGCCGTCGTCACGCACCGTGATCTGCACTGTGTCGCCGTGCCCGCGCACAGTCACCACGATCAGGCCGCCGGTCATGGTGTGTTTCAGGGCGTTGCTGATCAGGTTGGCCAGCACCCGGCGCAGAATCTCGGGGTCGGCGCTGGCAGGGCTCAGGTCCTGTTCCACCTCCACGCGCAGGTGGCGGTCGCGCAGACCGCTGCCCACATCGCCGCAGGCCAGTTCCACCACCTCGCGGAACATGGGAGTGAACATCAGCTCCCGGCGCAGGTTCATCTTGCCCGCCTGAATCTTGCGCACGTCCAGCATGTTCACGGCGAGGTGCAGCAGGTGCTGGGTTTCGTCGCGCGCCACTTTCAGCAGGTCGCGGTTGTCGTCGGGCACGCGGGGGTCTTCCTGCACGATTTCCAGCAGGCCCATCACGGCGGCAATGGGGTTTTTCAGGTCGTGCACCAGCATGTGCACGAGCTGGTCGCGCACCCGCTCCTCGTGCTCCCAGGTGTCCAGGCGCCGCTGCAGCGACACCACCCGTCCCTGGGCGTCGCGGTGCTGCTGCGCGCGGGCCAGCAGGGTCTGCACCTGCACGGCCACCGCCTGGGGCGGGGTGGCCTCGCTGATCAGGGCGTCCACCCCCGCCGTCAGCATCTCGCCCAGGCCCCGCGAGCCCACCGCCAGCCAGTAGGTGCCGGCCAGTTCGGCGCGCTGGCGCAGCATGGGCAGCACCCCGTGCAGCGGCACGCCGGGCGTGTCGGTGTACAGCAGCGCCACATCAGGAGGGGTCACGTGGGCTTCGCGCAGCAGCGTTTCGGCGTCACTGATATGGCGGACGTTGGCCCGGGGCAGCAGCGGCCGCAGGGCCTGGGCCCGCGCCGGTTCCGCCGTCACAACGAACACGGGGGGGGATTCGGGAATCGTCATGAAGTGGGGTACAGCATAGCGGGGGCAGCCTGACGGAAGTGTAAGAGGGGGAAAAGAGGCCATGGGCTCTGGGCCATGGGCCATGGGGAACAGCCCCCATAACGCATGGCCCAGATGCTTTTTTGCTCACGGCTCAGAGCTCATGGCTCATGGCCTTCTGTTTACCCCTTCACGCTCCCCGCCAGCAGGCCGCGCACAAAGTAGCGGCCCAGCAGGATATACACCAGCAGCGTGGGCAGGGCGGCCAGGATGGCGCCGGCCATGGGAAGGTTCCAGCTGACCGCCTGCCCGCCTGCCAGCTGCGACAGGGCGTAGGTGACGGGCTGCGAACTGGTGTTCGTGAGGGTGGCGGCAAACAGGAATTCATTCCACACCTGCGTGAACTGCCAGATGATGACCACCACGAAGCCCGGAATGCTGATGGGGAAGATAACCTTGCCGTAGATCTGCCAGAAGCCCGCGCCGTCAATGGTGGCGGCTTCAATCAGGGCGTCGGGCACATCGGCGTAGAAGTTGCGGAAAATCAGGGTGGTGATGGGCAGGCCGTACACCACGTGCGCCAGGATGAGGCCCCAGATGGAGCCGTACAGCCCCAGCGATTTGATGAACTGAAACAGCGGAATCAGCACGGCCTGGTACGGAATGAACATGCCGAACAGCATCAGGGCGAACAGGGTGTTGGCGCCCCGGAACTTCCATTTGCTCAGGGCGTAGCCGTTCAGGCTGCCCAGCACGGCGCTGAGCAGGGTGGCCACCACCGCCAGAAACACGCTGTTGAGCATGTTGCCGCCAATCTTGGCCCAGGCGTCACGGAAACTGCCCCAGTTCAGCACGCTGGGCCAGTGCCACGTGGTGGCCTCGGCAATGGCGTCCGGGCTTTTCAGGGCCGTGGCAAACAGCAGGTACACCGGCACCAGGAAAAACAGGGCGGCCAGCACCAGCAGGGCGTACATGGCCACGCGGCCCGGCCGCAGCGGCTTTCTGGGGGCTGCCGCCGGGGCCGTGTGGGTGGGGAGGGTGGTGGTCATGCGGGGCCTCCGCTGCGCGGAGCCGCGTTGACCGTTGATGGTTCATGGTTGATAGAAACAGCGCGCCACTCGCCAACCAACCTGCCACCTCGAACCTTCAACATCATTGCCGCCCCTCCTCCATCACCCATCAACCTTCGACCGTCTACCCTCACGCGTGTCCCTCCTCGCCCCGGAACTGCGAGGCCAGATACGGCACAATCACGAAGGCCACCAGAATCAGCAGGATGGTGCCAATGGCCGCCCCCAGCGCGAACTGGTTCTGCCGGAAGCTGGTGAGGTACATGTTCAGGGCCGGCACGCTGGTGTTGATGTTGTCGGGCCCCGACATGGCGTACACGAGATCGAAGATTTTCAGGCTGATGTGGCCCAGGACGATCATGGCGGACAGGGAGATGGGCGCCAGCAGCGGGAAGATCACATGGCGGTACATGCCCAGGTCGCCGGCGCCGTCCACTTTCGCGGCCTCGCGCAGTTCCTCGGGAATGCCGCGCAGCCCGGCCAGATACAGCGCCATGGTGTAGCCGCTCATCTGCCACACGGCGGCAATGATGATGCCGATCAGGGCGAGGTTGAAGCCGTGAAGCTCCGGCGCGGGCAGCAATTTCAGGTTGGGGGCCACCAGCAGCGCCCAGCCCAGCAGCAGGGCCGCGCAGAGGGCAGCGACCAGGGTACGGCGGCGGTCCCCGGCGCGCAGGGCCCGCACCGCCACCACGATCAGCACTGCGGCCACCACGCTGGCGGTCAGCAGCGGCAGCCTGTTCCAGTCGAACTTCCAGATGGCCTCGGTGCTGCTGAGCCAGGGAAAGGTGCTGGGCGGGGCCCCGAACAGCGTGGGCGCCTGGTTCACGCCGCCGCCGGGCTGCAGCATCCAGCGCCAGATGGTGCCGGTCACGATGAACGACAGGCTCATGGGAAACAGGAAGATGGTGCGCCACAGCCCCTCGCCCCGGGGGTTGCGGTCCAGGATCAGGGCCAGCCCCAGCCCCAGACCCAGGCAGCCCAGAATGAAAAAGGCGGTGAAAAACACTGTGCTCACCAGTTCCTGGCGGAAACGACCCTGCAAGAAGCCGGTAAACAGGTCCTGGTAGTTGGCCAGCCCGATAAACCGGATCACCGGGTCCAGCGCCAGCGCCTGGGCGGGATCGTTGCCCCAGTCGGTCAGGCTGACGTACACACTGCGCGCGATAAACCCGTACACAAACACCGCGATCAGCACAACGCTGGGCAGCAGTACGGCGACCGACCACAGCCGGTCTTTACTCAGGCCTTTCATGGATGGGCCTCCTTTAGAACAGGGGAGCGGTGCGCGGGCAGCAGGGCGCGGTCAACACCGCGTACCGCACACCGCGCACCGCCTCCTGCTTGACTTACTTGCCGATGCCGGCGCGTACGGCCAGTTGCTGGGCGGCGGCAGCGGCGCCGGCGCTGTTGCGGCTGGCCACGAACTGATCAATCACCGTGCCGAACGCACTCATGAAGCTCTCGGGGGCCACGGCGCCGTGGACCAGCGAGCCCACGATCTTGTTGCTCTTCCAGTCGGCGGCGGCCGAGCGGCTGTAGGTGTTGTACTTGCTCAGGTCGCTGTCAGTGCGCGCAGCAATCGAGCCTTTGAGGGGGTTAAAGGCGTCCTGGCCGGCCTTGGAGCCCAGCACGCGCAGCCAGTTCAGGGCCTCGGCGCGGTTCTTGGCGCCCTTGGGCAGCCCGAAAGAGTCGGCCAGCATCACAAAGGTCTTGGTGGTGCCGGGGGACGGGGCCCAGCCAAAGCCGGTGTTGGGGGCCAGTTTCTTGGTGGTGGTGAAGTACCCGGCGGCCCAGTCGCCCATGATGTTAAACGCACTCTGGCCGCTGATGATGCGGTCACTGGCCTGCTGCCAGCTGAGGCCCGAGGCGTCCTTGTTGGCGCAGTCCATGACCTTGCCGAAGGTGGTAAAAGCGCCCACGACCCGGGGGTCGGTGAACTTCAGCTTGCCGGCCCACAGGTTTTCCCAGTTCTGGGCGCCCAGGGTGCCGATTGCCACGGATTCCCACAGGTGCTGCTGGGTCCAGTTCTCGCCCACCACCAGCGGGGCGGCCACGCCCTTGGCCTTGAGTTTGGTGCAGGTGCTCAGGAATTCAGGCCACGTCTTGGGCACAGTGACGCCCCAGCTCTTCAGCCTGGCGGGGTTGTACCACATGACGTTGCTGCGGTGAACGTTTACCGGCACGCTCCAGATGCCGCCCTTGCTGGAAATCAGGCGTACGAGGTCCTTGGGAAACGCCTTGTCCCAGCCCTCGGACCTGAACAGGCCGCTGAGGTCCTCCATGCGGTTGGCCACCACCCAGGTGCCAATGAGTTCCTGCCCGGCGTGCGCCTGGAAGGAGTCGGGCGGGGTGCCGCCCAGCATGCGGGTTTTCAGCACGGCCTTGGCGTTGGTGCCCGCGCCACCCGACACGGTGGCGTTGTCCACGGCCACACTGGGGTAACGCTGCTTGTACAGCTTGACCAGGGCTTCCAGAGCGGGGCCCTCGTCACCGGCCCACCACGAGAAGATTTCCAGCTTGCCAGCGGCGGCGGCGCTGGTGGGAACGGCGAGGGCGGCGGCGATCAACAGGGCTTTTTTCATGAGACTCCTCCAAACGGGGGAAAATGAGATCGGGTAGGGGCTGGGTCACTGGGGCCCAGGCCAGGCGGCGCGCGGCTGGCGGCGAGGTCGTGGGTGCTCTGGTTGACACGGGCAATGCCGTACAGGTGCGGCAGGCCGCGCGGGGTAAACAGCGAATCCAGCATCATGGCGCCCGCGCCCAGCACCCCCGCGTCGCTGCCCAGGGTGCCCAGGTCAATGCGCACCCGGTCGGCGTTGATGCGCATGGTGCGGCTCTGGGCACTGGCGCGCACCGCCTGCAGCAGCACGTCCCCGGCCTGCGAGAGGCGGCCACCAATGACCACCGCCGCCGGGTTAAACAGGTTCAGGGCCGTGCTGATGGCCACGCCCAGGTGGTGACCGGCCTCTTCCCACACGGCGCGGGCCAGCGGATCGGTGTTGGCGTGCGTGAGCAGCGTGCCCAGGCTGACAGGCGAGGGCAGGGCCGTGGGCACCCCCGCCGCGCGGCGTTCCTCGGCCAGGCGGGAGAGCACGCCGGCCGCCGCGTAACTTTCCAGGCTGCCAGGGTTGCCGCTGCGCCCCACCGGGCCCTGTTCGTTGATACTGATGTGCCCGATTTCGCCTGCCCCGCCGCGTGTGCCCCGGTGCAGTCGTCCGCCCAGCAGCACCCCGGCGCCTATGCCGGTGGCGGCCTTCACGTAAATCAGGTCCTGGGTGCCCCGGTGGGCGCCAAAGCGGGCCTCGGCCAGGGCGCCCAGATTGGCGTCGTTGTCCACCAGTACCTCCAGGCCCAGCAGGGTGCGCAGGGCCTCGCGCACGTTCTCGCCGTCCCAGCCGGGCATATTGGGGGGCTGCACCACGCGGCCGGTGTCGTGGTCCACCGGGCCCGGAATGCCCACGCCCACCAGCGCCACCTGGGCCGGGCTCAGGCGCGCGGCGCGCAGCACCTCCTGGCTCAGCTCGTGCAGCAGGGCGTAGGTGGCGCGCGGCCCGGCCTGAATGTCGTGCGGCACGCTCTGGGTGGCCAGGGTGCGGCAGTGCAGGTCCAGGGCGTCCACCCGGGCGTGGCTGGCCCCCAGGTCCACCGCCAGCAGCGCGGCGGCGCGGGTGTTCAGGTTCAGCAGGGTGGCCTTGCGCCCCACGCCGCTGCTGCCCCGCGTGCCCACCTCCTGCACCAGCCCCACGCTGATCAGCTCCGTAACAATCGAGCTGATCGCGCTGCGCGAGAGCCCCAGTTCGCGGGCCATGTCCACGCGCGCCAGGTCGCGGTTCCACAGCAGCCCCAGCAGCAGCAGCGTGTGCCGTGCACGGATGGCCGCAAGGTCCAGGGTATCGGCGCTGTGGGGTTCGTCGTGCAGCATGGCAGGGTCCTTGGGCAAGAGCGGGCCTTCCCGGCACCGGGGGCCAGGACGCACAAAGGGCAGAAAACGTCGTCAGATACAGGGGATCTGAGTGCAGGGCAGGGTTGTGTGCTCAGATGCTGCGCCCTGGCAATTTTGTTTGTCAAACGAACGAATGAATGAAGCGGTTCCAGTTTGGGGGGTGTGGGGAGGACGTGATCGGGAAGCGGCCGATGCGAGAAATTCTTGCGTTCGGCAGCATTTCTTTTGACGCCGTCTCATCAATGGTTCGGACAGTTTTCGCGGAGCGCACGATGCTGCCTCGACACTGTGGTGATGAATCAATCGCTTCCGGTCGGCCTCCTCAGCATCCTCGAACACGTCCTCAGAGGCACCACCCTGCGCCAAACGCAACGGCGATTTCTGACGGTCGTGCTCAGCGTATTTCTGGCGGTCCCTGGGCGTCTGAATGCCTTGAATCTCTCCCGGTACGCAGGCTGCTCTGACCGAACGATTCGGCGCTGGCTCCATCGGACAGACAAGGGGGCCCTTCCGTGGTGGTCGCTTCAGCTTCAGGCCGTTCAGGCGGGCATTGAGAGCGGGCTGATCAGCCCGCTCTTCGTCTTGGCCATTGACGCCTCGTTTCACCGGAAAGCGGGCACAACAACCGACCATATCGGTGCGTTCTGGAATGGGGCGACGGGGCATGTCGAGCAGGGCATCGAGCAGTCGTGCTGCGCCCTGGTGGAAGTGCAGCACCGCCAGGCCTTTCCAATTCACGCGCGCCAAACGCAGACCCAACCAGAAGCGGGCAACCGCATGGCCCAGGCGATTCGTCAGCTGGATGATGTGCTGCACGGTCTGCGGGCGCTCCCTCAACTTGAGGTGGCCGCGGTCGTGGCAGATGGAAACTATGCCCATCAGGACTTCGTGCAGGCCATGACACGTCATGGCCTGCCGGTGGTCTCGAAGATGCAACGCAACGCCGACCTGAAGTATGTCAAGTCAGGCGAGCACGAGAAGCGCCGTGGAAGACCGAAAAAGTACGATGGAAAGGTCACCTTCGACGATCTGTCACGCTTCGAGGTGGTGTCCGAGACCAACATCGAACGCGTACTGACCCAAGTGGTCTGGCGCACCCACTGGAATCTGCCTGTGCGCGTGGTGGTGGTGCAGCAGTTGAACCGCCGAGGACAGGTCAGCGCCTACGCCGTGCTGTTCAGCACGGCAGTTCACATGCCCGCCCATGAGGTGGTGGCGTTCTACAAGAGTCGGTTCGAGATTGAACTGATCTTCCGTGATCAGAAGCAGTTCTTGGGTGGGCAAGATGCTCAGGTTCGGGCGCAGCCGGCCCTGGAGGCGCACTGGAACATGGTGATGCTGATGCTGAACGTCGCTCGCCTGGAGGCGTTACGACAGGCGGGCAGTGGCCAGGGGCTGGTGTTTCACCTGGAAGATATGAAGCGCAGGGCGTATAACGCCCTGTTTGCTGAAGTCATTTTGGTGCAACTCGGCCTGAATGACTACTTCGATGAATTAGAAGCCATGCCGTCCAGGCCACTGAATTTCGGTCTCAAAGCGGCCTGAAACTGTCCGAACCATTGCTCATACGGCTTCCGGAAAATTCCGGAATTTTTCCGACCAAAGGGACTCGAAGAGCTGCGGAGCAGAGCAGGAACAAATACGGATTTCCGGGAATTGGGCTGGAACAGCGCCGAAGGCGGGGAACATCCGGCTCTTTCCCGGATGTTACGGAAATGGACGGCAGTCCGTATCAGGTGCTTTTGCTTCGGAAACGTGCGGCCGTCGCCCAACACGGCCGCGCCGCTTGAGGGGTCTCTCTCCACATAAAGGGCCATGACTTCTTTGGACCAGCGGCCCGGCAGGCGGACAGCACCCGGGCGCCCTGCACCCGTCCAGCGCAAAACAGCCAGCCGGGAAAGAGAGACGCCCTTTCCCAGCTGGCTGTTTTGCGAACTTTACTCCTGGCTCTGACTGCCCTGCGCCCTCTCCTCTTCCCCACCCGTGCCCTCGGGGCGCAGCAGCGGGAACAGCAGCACGTCGCGGATGGAATCGCGGTCGGTGAGGAGCATGGCCAGGCGGTCCATGCCCATCCCCATGCCGGCGGTGGGGGGCATCCCGTACTCCAGGGCCAGCAGGAAATCCTCGTCCTGTTCATGGGCCTCGTCGTCGCCGGCCTCACGCCTCTGGGTCTGGGCCTCGAACCGGGCGCGCTGGTCCAGGGCGTCGTTCAGCTCGGAATAGATGGGGGCCAGCTCAAAGCCCGCCACATACAGGTCGGCGCGTTCGGCCAGCCCGGCGCGGTCACGGTGCACCTTCACCAGGGGGCTGATCGCCAGCGGCATATCGGTCAGGAAGGTGGGGTTCTGCAGCAGCGGCTCCACGTACTCGCCGCCCAACTTGTCCAGCAGCTTGTAGTCCGGCACCTTGCGGAACTCGGGGTGGCGCTCGTCGCTCCACTGGCGCAGGCGGGGCAAATCGAGGGGATCAAAGTCCAGCCCGGCCTGTTCCTTCAGCGCCGTCACGAAATCCAGGCGCCTGAACGGCAGCGAGAAGTCCAGCTCCTTGCCCTGGTAGGTCAGCTTCGGCTCACCTCTCAGTTCCACCACGAGGTCGTGCAGCAGCTGCTCGACCAGCGCCATCATGTCGTGGTAGTCACCGTAAGCGAAATAAGCCTCCAGCATGGTGAATTCCGGGTTGTGGGTGCGGTCAATGCCCTCGTTGCGGTAGTTACGGCCAATTTCATACACGCGCTCGAAGCCCCCCACCAGCAGGCGCTTGAGGTACAGCTCCAAGCTGATGCGCAGGCTGAACTCGTGGCCCAGAGCGTTGTGGAAGGTCTTGAAGGGCCGGGCCTCGGTGCCGCCGGGGACCACCTGCAGCGTGGGGCCTTCCACCTCCATAAAGTCGCGGCTATCCAGGAAGTTGCGGATAAAGCGCAGCATCCGCGAGCGGGTGCGGTAGACCTCGCGGCTCTCGCTGTTCACCATCAGGTCCACGTAGCGGCGCCGGGCGCGCAGTTCCTCGTCCTGCAGGCCGTGGAACTTGCTGGGCAGGGGATGCAGGCTCTTGACCAGGGGCTGCCACGAGGTCACGCGCAGGGTCAGCTGCCCGGTTTTCGTCACGAAGGGAAAGCCCCGCACGCCGATAATGTCGCCCAGGTCAATCTTCCTGGTGGCGTCAAAGCCCTCGGTGTCCCCCTTGGAAAAGTGCAGCTGGATTTTGCCGTGTTCGTCGTTCAGGTCGGCAAAGGCGGCCTTGCCCATGTGGCGCATGAGGGTCACGCGCCCGGCCAGGGCGTACACCTCTTCGGGCCATTCCTGTCCGGCTTCCAGTTCGCCGGGGTGGGCCAGGAGCACCTCGCGGGCGTGGTGGGTGCGCGCGTAGGTGTAGGGATACGCTTCAAAACCGGCCGCCACCTGGGCGTCCAGGTTGTTCAGGCGGCTGACGGTCTGCTCATGCAGCCCCTCGGGGCGCGGCGTGGAGGGGGCGTCGGACATGAGGGGAAGTATATGGGGGCGCGGACAGCGCATGGCAGATGGCAAATGGCTCAGGGCAGATGGCAGATGGCGCAGAGCAGGTGGCAGATGGCCCCGGCGGTTTCGCCTTCGCCATCTGCCATGGGCATCCTGACTGGTTGTGGTCTTCGCCGCGCGGGGCGGCCCGCGCGTTGCTGCTGGTTCTTCTTGCGTGTCTGGCACTTGGTGGCGCCGCGCGGGGCGGCCCGCGCGTTGCCGCTCACTTGCAATGACGCGCCTGAAACCTAAGTCGCTCGCTGTTGATCTTTAGATCAACCGAGCGGAGCGAGTATCGAAAAAAGTACGTTGCACCGGGGGTGGAGACTTTGCGGTGCTCTCCTGCAAAGTCGTAACGTGAGGTGCAACGTCCTTAGTATTCGATGCTCTTCACCTTGTATTTCATCTGCTTGCCGTTGTCCAGGTTCACCACAAAGGATTCGCCCTTCTTGCGGCCCATCAGTTCCTTGCCCACCGGGCTGTCCTCGGACACGCGGGGCAGACTACCGCCGGTGACCGTGGCTTCGGCGGCGCTGACCACCTGCACCTTCATATCCTTCTTGGTGGTCTCGTTGGCCAGCACCACGATGGCGCCCAGTTCAATGCGGCCGTCGTGCTCGTGGTCCTCGATGACCGTGGCGCGGGCCAGGGTGTCTTCCAGCTCGTCAATGCGCGCTTCAATATTCATCTTCTCGCGCTTGGCGTCCTCCAGACCCGTGTCCTCGGTATCGGAGTTGGTTTCCATCTGCTCTTGCAAGATGCGGGTGGCTTCGGCCAGGCGGGCCATTTCCTGATCGAGCGTTTTTTGCAGCCGCTCGTACCCTTCGCGCGTGAGCTTTACCTGTCTGGTCGCTTGTGCCACTCTGGAGCCTCCGTGATGCCGCCGGGCCACTGGCCGTGCGCGGCCATGATGGGCGAAGTTGGGGTGAGAATTCGCCGCGCATTCTGCCACACGCCCCCAGCGCTGACAATGCGCTTTGCTAGGCCGCCCCGCCCGGGCGCAGGCCACGCCGCGCCAGCAGCGTAAAAGCGCCCATCAGGAGGGCCAGTGTACCCAGGCCCAGCGGCACGGCCGGCAGCCCGAAGCGGGCCAGCAGCGCGCCCAGCGCCGCCGGGGCCAGCACGCCACCCACCGAGCCCGCCACCAGCAGGATGGGCACCAGCCGCGCCGAGAGGCTCTGGGTGGCCCAGGCCAGGGTGGTGCCGAACACCGGGGCCAGTGCCAGCCCGGCCCCCAGGAACGCCAGTGGAGCCCAGGCCGGCACCAGCGCCAGCCCGGCCAGTCCCACCAGGGCGGCGGCGCAGGCCAGCAGCAGGCGGTGGGGCGCCGCCCGCCCACCAAACACCCCGGTCAACACCCGGCCCACGGTCAGCGCGCCCCAGAACAGGCTGAGCATCAGGGCAGCGCCGCCGATCCCGTGATCGGTCAGGTAACGCACAATCCAGGCGCCGTAGCCCGCTTCCATGCCCACATACGCCACCAGCAGGCCCCCAAACAGCCCCGCCTGCACCCCGGGGCGCGCAGGGGCGGTTTCGGGCGCGCGGGCCAGCATCTCGGGCATGCCCCAGACCCGGCCCACGGCGAAGGTCACGGCGCACAGGGCGGCCACCGTCAGGAACGGGCCGGCCAGCCCCGCGTGCAGGCCGGTGACCAGCAGCGGCGAAACCAGACTGCCCACCCCGAACACGGCGTTGACCAGATTCACGGCGCGCGCCCCCACGCTGGCGTACGCGGCGTTCAGGCAGGCGCTGACCCCGCCCAGGCCCAGGCCCCCCACAGCGGCGGCGGCGACCGCCAGCGGCCATGTGGGGGCCAGCACCACCCCCACCATGCCCAGCGCCAGCACCAGCAGGCTCCACGACGTTCCGGCGCGCGCACTCATCACGCGCAGCAGCAGGCCCACCGGCAGCGGCGCGCAGGCCGAACCCAGAAAATGCGCGCTGGCGATCAGGCCCACGGCGGCTGTGGACACCCCATAGCGGGCCTGAAACAGCCCGAAGGCCGGCCCATACATGGCCTGAATGACCCCCAGGGTAAAAAAAGCCGCCGTGCCTGCCGCCAGCAGCGGCCAGGACAGCGGCACAGACGGGGCAGGGGCAGCGCTCACAGCCGGGATGCTAGCAGGGCGCGCTGGCCCAGCACACCCGCGTGTCTACCCGTCAGAAGCGGAAGAATGGCAGGGCGTCTGCGCCCGGCGCCAGTGTGGCATAGACGCTGCCGCTGCCCGGTTGAAGGTGGTTCATCCCGCTCAGGTTGTCCATGGAGCACACCTCCAGCGGGGGCACACGTTGCCCCTCCAGGGCGCAGCGAACCTGATGCGGCTGGCCGTCCAGGGTCCTGTGAAGGCCGCTGGTCAGCCGGTCCACCGCAAAGATGTTCGCGCGGGCAAACGCGGCTTTCGCGGCCTCGTCACGCAAAAAGGCTTCGGTGCTCAGGCCCTTTTCGGCCAGCAGGCGGCCCAGCAGCGCGGCCCGCTCATCGTCGCCCAGATTGGGTGCGAGGACCGTCACCGGCCCCGACACGGCCGCGAGGGTAGGCAACAGGGCCCGGCAGTACACGTCCGTAGCGCTGCGCGCGCAGGACCGGACATAGTCCCTGGCACTGACCGGGCTGTAGACGTCCAGCCCCTGCAGATCGCAGGCCGACAGCGTGAGGGCCAGGAAGGTCCATCCCAGGAAGCGGCGGAGCATGCCACAGGGTACGCGCCAGGCCGGGGCCAGCCCCTGCCCAGCTTGACCCACTTCCTCAGCGCCGGATATTCACGATGGTCACGCCGTGGCCGCCCTGGTTGGCCTCGGCGTCGTGGAAGGACTCAACTTTCTTGTCGCTTTTCAGGTACTCGCGCAGCAGGCGCCGCAGCACGCCCTGGCCCTTGCCGTGCACCACCCGCAGCGGGCTTTCTTTCAGCGCGTGGGCTTCCAGAATGGCGGCGCGCAGTTCCTCCACCGCTTCTTCCACGCCCAGGCCGCGCAGCTGCAGTTCGTTCTGAAAGGTGCTGGCCGTGGTGCCGGTAAAGCGCGGGCCCCGGGTCTTGGGCGCGCCCGCCGCCACCGGCTTGGGCTCGCCCTTCAGGCGCACGTCGCGGCGCTTGACGCCCACCTTCATCACGCCCAGCTGCACCACCAGATCATCGCCGCGCAGTTCCAGCACCTGCCCGCTGGCGTTGTAGGCGGGCACGTCCACCGCGCTGCCCACGCGGATGGGGTCGCCCCTCTCCTCGCGCGGGGCCGCTGCCGGCCGCACCTTCTGGGCCGCCACCCGCAACTCGCGCAGTTCCTGCATCACGCGCGGGCGGGCGCTGTCTTCCTGGGCGCGCGCGCGCAGGGTCCGCACCCGCTCAATGGCGTCGGCGTACAGGGACTCGGCCTTCTGGGCGGCCTCGGCCAGCATTTCATTGCGCCGGGCTTCCAGCGTTTCGCGTTCCTGCCGCACCCGGCCCAGTTCGGCCTCGGCGCCCTGGCGGGCGGCGGCCGTAGCGTCCAGCTGGGCGCGCAGCTCGGCGCGTTCGCGCTCTAAGCCCTCCAGCATGCGCTCCATCAGGCCGGCGTCGGGGCCCAGCAGCTCCTCGGCCCGCTGCAGCACGTCGCCCGGCAGGCCCATGCGCTGGGCAATCGCCAGGGCAAAGGAGCGCCCCGGCTGCCCCACCTGCAGCACGTAGGTGGGGGCCAGGGTCTCCAGGTTGAAACCCATGGAGGCGTTTTTCAGGCCCGGCGTTTCCAGCGCGAACAGCTTCAGGGGCGAGAGGTGCGAGGTGATGACCCCGCGCGCGTCCTGCGACAGCAGACACTCGATCATCGCCTGGGCCAGCGCGGCGCCCTCGTTGGGGTCGGTGCCGGAGCCCAGCTCGTCCACCAGCACCAGCGTATCGGGGGCGGCGTGGCGCAGCACGTAGCGCAGGTGCTTGAGGTGACTGGCAAAGGTAGACAGGCTCGCCTCGATGCTCTGCTCGTCGCCAATGTCCACCAGCACGTCGCGCACCACCGGCAGCCGCGCGCTGGCCGCCGCCACGTACATGCCGCACTGGTGCATCAGCACCGCCAGCCCCAGGGTCTTGATGGTGGCCGTCTTGCCGCCCATGTTGGGGCCGGTGATCAGCAGCAGCTTGGTCTCGCCCAGCGCAATGTCGTTGGCGACCGGGTTTTCGATGAGGGGGTGGCGCACCTCGCGCAGGTCGTAGGTGCCGCCCGCCACCCCCTCGGGGCGGTTCAGGCGCCAGTCGCGCGCCAGCCGCGCCTTGGCCGCGATCAGGTCCAGTTCGCCCACCGCCGCCAGGGTGCGGGGCACCGCGCTGTCCGAGGCCAGCAGGCCCGAGAGTTCGGTCAGGATGCGCCGCACCTCGGCTTCCTCGTCCAGAATCAGGCGCGTGAGTTCGTTGTTCAGCTGCGTCACGGCGGCCGGTTCCACGAAGTAGGTCTGGCCGGTGGCGCTGGCATCCACGATGATGCCCTGCACCTGCCCCACGCGGCTGGCCTGCACCGGCAGCACATAGCGGTCGCGGCGAATGGTGACAATGTGTTCCTGCAGCACGTCCGACCACTTGTCCAGCGTGGCGGCCAGCTTTTCCCGGATGCGCCCGCGCAGGGGCTCAATACGTTTGCGCAGGTCGCGCAGGCGGGGGCTGGCGTCGTCGCGCACCGCGCCGTCGCGGTCCAGCGCCGAGAGCACCCGGCGCACGAGTTCGCTGTGGTCGCCCAGGTCCTCGGCCACCTCGCGCAGCGGGCCCCGGGAATTGGCGGTGATGGCGCGCCGCACCGTCATGGCGCCGTCCAGGGAGTAGGCGGCGGTCAGCAGTTCCGGCCCGGTCAGCACCCGGCCTTCCTGGGCGCGGGCGTGCAGCTCGCTGATGTCCTGAATGCCGCCCAGGGACAGGCTCACGCCGAACAGCGCGTCTTCCACCTCGTCCAGCTCCCGCGCAATGCGCTCCGCGTCGCTCGACGGGCGCAGGCTGCGGGCGCGCGCGGCCCCCAGGGTGGTGGCGCTGCGCTCGGCCAGGGCAGAAAGAATGAGGGGAAAATCCAGGGCGGACAGGGCGCGGGCATCAAAGGACATCTCGTTCAGGAGCATACTGGCCGGACCCCGGACGGACCGTGCGCCGAGTGGCTTAGAAAGCATTGACCCAATTGGGCAGCCGGTGGCCTGGAGCGCGCGGCCCCTGACCACCGGTGCTTTCCAGATTGCTCGCTGCCAAGCCCCCGATCCACTGAGCGGGCCGGGACAGCGGCGCCGCAGCGCGAGGAGCGAACAAGATGCCTTACCCCTCCCCGTTCAACGGTGCAGAGGAACGCCGAAACGTTTCCATTCCCGGGGCGAGGCACTTGGCCCCGCCGCCCCCGGTCAGATCAGGGCGGGGTGTGCGGCCGTGGTCCCCAGATCGGTGACCACATACGCGCAGCCCTGGCAGGCCCCGGCGCCGCTCTGCGCAAACCAGCGGCAGCGCCCGCGAATGCTGCAGCCCGGCAGTTCGGCCTCCGCCTGCAACGGCACCACGGCCAGCACGCTGTCAATCACGCCGCAGCGCTGCCCGGTCCACTGCGCGCAGCCGGCCGCCTGACAGGGCGAGGCGAACCGGAAGCGCTTTTCCGGCGCGCGGCCTTTGTGGGCTGTGTCTACAAACCCGGCGTCGACTGGCAGGGCATCTGGCAGCAGCTGAATCAGGCCGCCGGACCCCACCACCCCGATGAGCAAATGGCCCTCGGCGCAGGTGGAACTGGGGCACAGCGGCGCGCCCCGTGGCAAGGCGGCCATGGCCTAGCGGGTAAACGAGCGCAGCCGCTCGGCAATCTGCTTGTCCGGGCGAATGAAAATGCCCATCCATTCCTTCGGGAAGCGGTAGCGGATTTCGCTGTCACCCTGCAGGTCCAGCTCGGCCAGGGTCTGCATGGTGGTCAGGCGCAGGCGGCGGTCCAGGAGCGTGCGGAATTCCGGCGACAGCGGCGTGTCGCCGAAGTCCACGGTAAAGGCGCTGCTGCGGGCGGGCGGGGTCTTGTCGGTCATGGGGCTCTCCTCCGGGGTGTGACGGGCGTTGGAAACGGTGGGCGAGAGACGGAGCGGCTTGTCGTGGCTTTCCTCCCTGTTCGTGCGGGGTCATGGGGCTCGCCTTCCCCGCAGCGAACGGCGCCGCAGGCCGGAGCAGAGGCCGGTGCCTGCCCGCGTGCTGACGCTGAAGTCAGTGAACACCGCCCCCCGTGATCAGGCCGTGATCAGCGGGGGGCACCGGACAACGTGACTCTTCAGAGTTGAGGCGCCGCGCCCCCCACCGCGGCCAGAAACCCGCTGGGGTCATCCACATGCAGGCTGAGGTGCGCGGCCGTTTTGGTGATGCCGTAGGGCCCCAGCACCCGCACCGGCTGCGCGAAGCTGAGCACCACGTTGGGCTTGACCCCCAGCGCGATGGTGGGCACCGGGGCGTCCTGGCTGGGCACACAGGCGCGGGCCGATTGCACATTGGCCAGCGGCGTGCTGACCGTCCAGTGCAGCCCGGTGCGCAGGTACAGGCGGCGGTGGGTCACCGTGACCGGGCGGGCCCGCAGCGCGCGGGTATACGCCAGCAGCCACCCGGCCCCCAGGGCGTTCGCCGCCAGATGCAGGGCCGCCGCCGTGTGAGAATGGGGCGCCAGCATGAAATGCACGGGCAGGCTTTCGAGCGCCGTGTAGAACAGCAGCAGGGTCGCGGTGGCCGGCACAGAGGAGCCGCGCTGGGTGCCGAAGTGCTGGCCTTCAGGCAGCGCCGGGCGGCGCCACAGGTGGGGCCACAGCCGGGCGTCGTAGGTGAGCAGCCGGGCCGCGCGGGGCGAGGGCAGCGCGCGGGCCAGTGTGGCCTCGGCCCGCTCCAGGTCATCAAGTTCGGCAAAGCCTTCGGGCAGGGGGCGCCGCAGACCAGCCAGCCCCACCGCCAGCGCGGCCACCAGCACCGCCCCGCCCAGGGCCCACCACTCCCGCACCAGCGGCACGCACAGGGCCAGCACGAGTCCGCCGCGCAGACCCAGCAGCAGGGCGCGGGGCCAGTGGCGCTCCTGGCGTGGCGACGCGGCCCACACCAGCAGGGCCGTGGTCAGCGTGGCGTCGAACAGGGTGGCCGCCGCCAGCAGCGTGCGGCCCCCGCTCGTGGCGTGTGGCAGCAGCGCCAGCGCCGCGACAGCCGCCAGCAGCGGCACCAGCCAGGAGAGGCGAATGTGGAGCGGGGGCAACAGGAAGCGGCTGAGCATGACGGGGGCACCTCCGGGCTGAACTGTGGTGCCTGCACGTTAACGGGGGCTGCGCCGCCGAATGTCCTGGCCGCAGGCCGCCCCCGCTCAGCCCGGGCCGCCCTCCCCTTCCCCGTGCGCGTCTTTGAGTTTGCGCCAGCGCTCGGCCACCCGGGCTTCCCAGCCCTCGCCGGTGGGGGCGTACAGGTTCAGCTGCACGCCCTCTGGCAGATAGTTCTGGGCAAAGGAACCCTCGGGGTCGTCGAAATAGTAGGCGTAGCCCCGGCCGTAGCCCTGGGCGCGCATCAGGCTGGTGGGGGCGTTGCGCAGGTGCAGGGGAATGGGCAGGCTCTCGCCCTCGCGCACAGCCTTCAGGGCCTCGCCCCAGGCCACGTACACGCTGTTGCTCTTGGGGGCCAGGGCCAGGTACACCACCGCCTGGGCCAGCGCCAGGTCGCCTTCCGGATGGCCCAGAAAATCGGCGGTGTCGTGGGCCGCCACCGCCAGCCGCAGGGCCTGGGGGTCGGCCAAGCCAATGTCCTCGGCAGCCATGCGGATGATGCGCCGGGCGATATAGCGGGGATCGGCGCCGCCCTCCACCATGCGGGCCAACCAGTACAGGCTGGCGTCCACATGCGAGGCGCGCACGCTCTTGTGCAGCGCGGAAATCAGGTTGTAAAAGTCCTCGCCGTTCCGGTCCATCTGCGGCAGGTGGCGCCCAAACGCCTCGGTGATGGCCTCCGGGGTCACCGGGTTGGCCAGGGTGGCGGCCACCTCCAGGGTGCTCAGGGCGCGGCGGGCGTCGCCCTCGGCCAATCGGGCCAGCAACTCAAAGGCCTCCGGCTGGGCCGTGACCCCGCTCAGGCCGCGTTCGTCGCTCAGCGCGCGCTCCAGCAGGGCGCGAATGTCGGCCGGGGTCAGCGCCTCCAGGACCAGCGTGCGGGCCCGCGAACGCAGCGCCGGGTTCACCTCAAAGGAAGGATTCTCGGTGGTGGCGCCAATCAGGGTCAGCAGCCCCGACTCCACATGGGGCAGCAGGGCGTCCTGCTGGGCCTTGTTGAAGCGGTGAATTTCGTCCAGAAACAGCACGGTGCGCAGGCCCCGGGCGCGCTGGCGCTCGGCTTCGGCCACCGCGTCGCGCACGTCTTTCACGCCGGCACTCACCGCCGACAGGGCAATAAAGTGCGCGCCCACCTCGCCCGCCAGCAGCCGCGCCAGGGTGGTCTTGCCCACGCCGGGCGGCCCCCACAGAATCAGGCTGCCCAGCCGCCCACTGTGCAGCAGCCGGGTCAGCGGTTTGCCGGGCCCCAGCAGGTGCGTCTGCCCCACCACCTCGGCCACCGAGCGGGGGCGCAGGCGCTCGGCCAGGGGGGCAGGCGGGTCAAACAGCGTCACAGGCGCCAGCATACGGGCCGGTAGGGGCCCGCACAGAGCCTGATTTTCTTTAGGGAGCCGCCCCTGTGCGCCCAGACAGCGCCAGAATGCGGGCATGGACGAGGCAACCCTGCGGCATCAGGTGGCGTTGACGGGCTTTCCGGCGGGTGTGCAGGTGGACCACGTGCCCGGCCCCGGGCTGGTGCTGCGGGCCACCCAGGCGGGCGGTGGGCGCGGCCTGGAGGTGCAACTGACTGACGAGGCCGCGCGCCTGTACGGCGAGGGCCCGGCGGTATCGGTCGCCCTGGAACGGCTGAAGCAGGCCGCCGGGGCCGGGCTGCCGGCGGCGCGGCCGGACGGCACGTTCGAGCGGCTGGTGTTCGTGGGGGACTAAGGGGGCTCTGGGCCATGAGCCATGGGGAAAGGCCTCCCCACCCCTGTCCTCGGGGGGCCCTCTCTGCGGCGCAGCTCTTCGAGTCCCGTATAGGGGGAGAGGGTCAACAGGTCAACACCTGCTGTTCCAAGAACCCGCGTGTCTAGGTTCAGACCTCATAGCCCATGGCTCATGGCTCAAAGCTCATGGCCCCTGTGCCCCCCCAGCCACGCGCGGGCATACTCGCCCGGCTGGCCGCGCAGGGCCGGCAGCGCTTCCGGGCCGAAGAAGGCCAGTTCTACCCCTTCCACGCCGTCGGGAACCGGGGTGCCGTGCCACGCATCCACGCGGTAAATGGCGGTGTAGAAATGCGCCTGATCGCCGCCCGGCACCGTGCGCAGCGGTGTGGTCAGCAGGTCCAGCAGAGTGGCGGCCTGCACGGTGAGCGCCGTTTCCTCCCAGACCTCGCGCTGCAGGGTGGCCAGCGGCGGCTCGCCCAGTTCGCACAGGCCGCCGGGCAGGGCCCACACGTCGCGCCCCGCCAGCCGCTGCAGCAGGAGCCGGCCCTGGGG
This sequence comes from Deinococcus arcticus, assembly GCF_003028415.1. Classification (NCBI taxonomy): domain Bacteria; kingdom Thermotogati; phylum Deinococcota; class Deinococci; order Deinococcales; family Deinococcaceae; genus Deinococcus; species Deinococcus arcticus. The sequence goes on along the minus strand of NZ_PYSV01000008.1, from coordinate 58,556 downwards.
GTCCCGGATCAGACCGCACGCGCCCATCAGGTTCACGGGGCGGTGGCCGATCAGGGCGCGCAGATCAGCGATGTAATCGGGCATCGGGGAGCAGTGTAGCGGCCCCCCGGCGCAGGCCGGGCCGCAGGTGCCCCGCCATTTCAAAAGCGTGGCTGTCTCTTGAAATTCGGGCCATGCACAATGCCCCCATGCCCGATCCCCAGGCCACCCCCTTCCAGATCACGACCCCCGCGCAGGCGGCGGCTCTGCTGGATTTCACGTATGGGGCCCGTCTTCTGGAACAGTTCCTGACCCCCTGCACCGCCAGTCAGGCCGCGCGCGCGCTGGGCCAGCCGGCCAACCGCGTGACGTACCACGTGGGCAAGCTGGCGGGGTGCGGGCTGCTGCGCGTGGCCGGGCGGCAGGGCAAGGGCACGCTGTATGAAGCGGCCGCCCACACCTTTCAGGTGCCGTGCGCCCTGGTGCAGCTGGACGAACCCCTCAGCCTCATTGAGCCGGTGATGCGCGAGATCAGCGCCGCCTACGCCCACGCGGTGCTGGACTGGCAGGCGCGGCAGGGCCACCTGGACCTGCGCGGCGGCCACCCCCTGACCGTGAGCCTGGGTGCCCCGCACCCCACCGGGACCCCCGCGGTCCCCGAGGGCCCCTTTCCGCCGGCCATGCGCCTGCGCGCGGTGCAGCTCACCCCGGCCCAGTACCGCCGCGCCCAGGCCGCGCTGGACGCCATCCTGAGCGAACTGGAAACAGAGGCGGATGGGTCCGGTGAGCACGCCCGGCCCGCCACCTTTGTTCTGATGGGCTTTCCAGGCCACCTGCACGGCCACTGAGGCCAGCGCTGTTCAGCGCGCCCCCGCCGCCTTCCCCACCACCCGCACTCTATTCAGGCGAGCCCCAGGCTCTGCCCAGGAGCCCCCATGCCGCACACCCCGCTGTCCACCGCCGTCCACCCGCCCCGCGTGCCAGCTGGCCTGCACCTGGAGCCCTACGACCCCCGCACCGCGCCCGACGCATTCATGACGGCGCTGGCGGCCTTTCAGACAGCCCAGCTGCACGAACGGCAGCCGGACGATCCGGCCATTCAACCCGGCCAGCTGGCCGCGCAGCTGCGCCACCTGCCGCCGTTCGTGACCCTGCCCGGCTGGGTGGTGCGCGACGGCGCGCGCGTGGTGGCCGAGGCGAACGTGGCGCTGGTGAACCTGGACCAGAACCGGCATCTGGCGCAGGTGGGGCTGGGGGTGCTGGCTTCCTACCGCCGCCAGGGCCTGGGCCGCGCCCTGCTGGCGCAGGTCACAGAGGCCGCCCACGAGGCTGACCGCCGGCTGCTGCTGCTGAGCAGCCACGCGCGGGTGCCGGCAGGCGAAGCGGCCCTGCGCCGGGCCGGGGCCACCCCGGGCCTGAGCGCGCAGGTGAACCAGCTGGCGCTGACAGAGGTCTCGCACGAGCGGCTGGCACAGTGGGCCACGCAGGGACAGGCGCGCGCCCAGGGCCACCGCCTGGACCTCTGGGAAGCCGAGCTGCCTGGGGCCGACCTCGCCGCCTTTGCCGAACTGACCCAGGTGATGAACGACCAGCCGCTGGGGGACCTGGACGTGGAAGACAGCGCGATGAGCACCGAGCAGTTCCGCGAGGCAGAGGCGCACTTTCAGGCGTCGGGGCGACAGCGGGTGCTGGCGGTGGCGCGCCGGACCGCCGACCACCGCCTCGTGGGCTTTACCGAGCTGACGTGGCACCCCGCGCGCCCAGCCATCCTGGCCCAGGGCGCCACTGGCGTCCGCCCAGAGGCCCGTGGCCTGGGCCTGGGGCGCTGGCTGAAGGCCGCCGCCCTGCAGCGCGCCCTGGCCCGCAACCCCGAAGCCCGCTTTGTGCGCACCGAAAACGCCGACACGAACGCCGCCATGCGCCGCATCAACGAGGAACTGGGCTTCCGCCCCTACTCCACCACCACCCTGTGGCAGCTGGAGGTGGCCCAGGCCCAGACATATCTGGCCGGAGCCGCGGCGCGCTGACCAGCACAGCGGGGCGGCTGGTCATGCTTCAGCCGCCCCGCTCGCTGCTTTCAATTGCCTACGTTTCGTAGGTGCGGGCCACGCTGGTGAGCACGCTGCGGTATTCGCCCGCTGTGATCAGGCCCATGGCCATGGCGTGGCTGGCGGCGTTCAGGCTGTCGGCGGCCAGCACAAGGTCCACGCCGGCCTTGCGCACCTCCTCGCGCAGTTTCAGCACGCCCTCGTCGCGGCTGGCCTCGGTCACGTCGCGGATGTACACGGCCAGTACCCGGTTGGGGTGGCGGTGCACCACCTCGGCGTAGATTTCAGGGTCCTTTTCACCGCTGTCGCCCACCAGCACAAAGGGCAGGTCCGGAAACCGCTCGAAAATCCGCTCAATGACCGTGTGCTTGTGCCCGCCGTGCCCGCCCAGCAGGTCCATGCCCCAGTTGCGCAGGAACATGGGCCCCAGCGGAATGCGCCGGTAGTCCAGAAACTGCCACAGCAGATCGAACAGGTTCCACGGACTGCTGGAGACATAGAAGATGGGGTTACGGGCTTCACCGTCGCGGGTCAGGGCCCGGTACAGGGCGCCCACGCCGGGAAAGGGCAGGCGGGTGCGGGCGTTGCCGGTGAGCACGGTGCTCAGCATGCGCGTCAGGCTGGTCACGTCCGACTTGATCACGGTGTCGTCCAGGTCGCTGATCACGCCAAAGCGCGCCGCCGCCACCACCTGCACGCGGGCCACGGCGCTGACCTCGCGGCCCTCCATCTTCAGGCTGACCTGATGCCACCCGCCCCCCAGCGGCGAACTGGGATGAAAGGTCAGGGTGAAGTACCCGTCGCTGTCGCTGACCCCGCTCACCGTCACGCCGTCCAGGGTGCCCATCACCTTCACGCCCGCCACCTCGCGCGAGAGCAGGCGGCGCAGCATGTTGCGCGCGTTGTGCAGGCGGCGGTCGCCCTTGCGGGCCGGCGCCAGGGTGCGCGGCAGCAGCACGCGCCCGGTCACCTCCACCTGCTGCGGGGTGCCCCAGCCCACGTAGGGCTGCAGAATCAGCTTGCCGCGCGCCCGGCGGGGCTGCACGTACCCGCTGAACGCCCGATCTACGACCAGCACCGCCCGTTCCAGCGCGGGCTGAATGGTCTTGAAAGCGGTCTTGACCAGATTCACCCGCCCAGTCTAAGCGGGCGCCGGCCCCCGCACCCTGAAGCCCACCTTGCGCCTTTGCTCAAGTGCAGCTGTTCAGAGGCGCGGCCGGCGCGCGCGGACCCGGCCGCACTCAGCGCTGGGCGGCGTCTGGGGCTCCGCTGTGGTCGTAGCGGCGCCAGATCAGCTTTTGCACCACCCAGTCGCCCAGGGCCGGAAAGTGGCGCTCCAGCCACACCAGCACGCGGTAGGGTGCCGGCACCACCGTCTCGGCGCGCGGGCGCAGCAGCACGGCTGCCACGGCGCGGGCCACCACCCCGGGCCCGGGCATGGGCAGGCGTGCCTGGGCGGTCATCTCGCTTTTCACGAAGCCCGGGGCCACCAGACTCACGTGGACGCCGCTGCCCAGCAGCTCGCGGCGCAGGGCCAGCGAGAAGCCGCGCAGGCCAAACTTGCTGGCCGAATACATGCCGTTGGTGGCCGCCAGCCCCGCCACCGAGCCGATGTTCACGATGTGGCCGCTGCCCTGGGCGCGCAGGGCGGGCAGCAGCAGGCGCGTGAGTTCTATGGGGGCTTCCAGGTTCACCCGTAGCACCCGCAGGGGATCGGCGTCGTTCCACCACCAGCCGCGCTCCACTGTGACCCCGGCATTGTTCACCAGCACGTCAATGCGGCCAAAGTGGGCCTGGGCGGCGGCCAGCAGCGCCCGGCGCGAGGCGTCGTCGGTCACGTCGGTGGGCACGGCGATCACCCGCGCGCCGCTGGGGTCCAGGCGCCGGGCCAGGGCCTGCAGTTCATCGGCGCGGCGGGCAGCGAGCACCAGCGCGTAGCCCAGGTCCGCCAGCTCCTCGGCCGTGGCCCGGCCAATGCCGCTGGACGCCCCAGTCAGCACCACCACGGGCCGCGCGGTGGGATGGGTAGGCAGGGGGGCCGGCACAGGGGCGCTCATCAGGGTGATGGTAGCCCCAATGCCGCCCTCAGGTGGGCGTCAGGCCCGGGGCGCACACTGCGCGGATGACGGCCCACCTGCTTGCCCGCACGCTGCTGGGCGCGGCCCTGCTGGGGTCCGCCGCCCCCGCGCAGGACCTCACGTTGCCCGAACTCAGCCCACTGCCCGGCGCGCCCCGGCCCACGGCGCCCCTGCTGCCGCTGCCCGCTGGGGGGGCCGCGCCGTCTTCCCGCCCGGCCACCCCCGCCGCCACCTCTGCGGCGCCCACCCTGCCCACCGATCCCCTGGCAGCCCGGCAGTGGAATCTGGGGGCCATCCGGCTGCCGCAGGCGTGGGCGCTGCTGCCGGGCACCGGCCCTGGCGGACGCGGCGCACCGGTCACGGTGGCGGTGCTGGACACGGGCTATGTGCCCAGCCCCGAACTGGGCGCGCGGGCGGTGAATGGGTACGACTTCGTGAGCAGCCCAGCCCGCACCGGCGACGGCAACGGGCGTGACCCGGACGCCCGCGCGGTGGGCGACTACGCCTACCACGGCGAGGTGATTGCCAACCTGATTGGCGCGGCGCACGACGGCCGGGGCATGGCGGGCATTAACCCCCAGGCGCGGGTGGTGCATGTGCGGGTGGCGGCGGTGGACGGCACCATTGAAGTGCCGGATCTGGTGGACGGCCTGAAGTGGGCCGCTGGTCTGCCGGTACCCGGAGTGGGCGCCAACCCCAACCCGGCGCGCATTCTGAATCTCAGCCTGTACGCCGACTTTATTCCCCTGACCGGCTGCGACGCGCGGGTGCAGGCGGCGGTGGACGCCGTGACGGCCAGGGGCGCCCTGGTGATCGCCGGCGCGGCCAACGACGGGCGGGACGCGGCCGGCTATTCCCCGGCCGGCTGCCGCAATGTGCTGACTGTGACCAGCGTGAGCGCCGCCGGGGGGCGCCCCAGTTACGCCAACTGGGGCCGCGCGGTGGCCCTGGCCGCGCCGGGGGGTGACCCCGGGCAGGGCATTGTGGCCAGCAGCGCCACGGGCCCGGGCGGCGAACGCAGCCCCAACGGCACCAGCTTTGCCGCGCCCCACGCGGCGGGTGTGGCCAGCCTGCTGCTGGGCGTGCGCCCCAACCTCAGCCCGGCGCTGCTGCGCTCGTACCTCACCCGCAGCGCCTCGCCCTTTCCCGGGGGCCGCTGCGACCCACAGCCCGAACGAAGCTGCGGCGCGGGCCTGCTGAACGCCGAGGCCGCGCTGAAGCTGGCACTGGGATCAAGCCTGGGGAAGTAGGCCCCCTCGGCGTGGGGCTTTCTGCTGACAGAGAAGTGGTATCCCAGACCGCCGAGCCCACCACAAGGTCGTGCGGGGCGCCGGGCAAATGTCAACGCCCGCCAACGTCAGTGCCGCGCCCGGTGGTCCAGGCGCGGCTGTGCTGACCTTGTTGCCGCCGGCTCTTACAGCTCGTCGTCCAGGTCGCCAGGGTCCAGGCCCTGGTCCGGGGCGCCGGCCTGGGCGGGGGTGCTCTGGGGGCGCACGAAGCGCATGTAATCCAGCCAGGGCGGGGTATGGCCCAGCTGGCGGATCATCAGGGCAATCTGGGCGGTGTGGCGGACCTCGTGGGTCATCACGTTCCACAGCAGCTGGTCCAGGGTCACGGTGTCGCTGGCGGGGTCGTCCTGCACCAGCTTCACGCTGCGGTCCAGGTCCGGGTCACTGTCCAGCAGGGCCTGGGTGCGCCGCGTCACCTCACGGCTGTAGTCCAGAATCCAGTTCAGGTCGTACTGCGCGGCCTGGGGCTGCACCCAGTCGTGCGGGTACTGGCTCTGCACACCGTCACCCAGCGCAATGCCGTGGACCCAGTGGTCTTCCACATCTGTCACGTGCAGCAGCAGGTCCTTGATGCAGTGAAACCGGTCGCCGGTCTCGATGAGATTCCGGTTCAGGTCCTCTGCAGGCAGGGCGCGCAGGAAGTTCCACAGCTGCTCCCGCGCAGCCGTCAGGTAGGCGTAATACTCGCGCACGTTCATGAATGACCCACAGCATACCCTGCCGCGTCGCCCCCCGGCGCGCCTTGCCTGTCTGGCCGCTCTTCCAGCAGCGGGCGCAGGGCGGCCCGCACGTCCTGCACGGTCACCACGTTCACCAGGGCCTCGCGCAGCTCTGGGAAGTCCGGCAGGTAGGCGGGCAGCACCTTGCGCAGCGGGCGCAGGGTCAGGCGGCCGGTGGGGTCGGCATAGAACTGCTCCTGCAACTCGGCGTGGCGCAGGGCGGTGCAGGCGCGCTCCTGGGGACCGGGCCGCTCATCCTGGCCGGTGGCCAGGGCGCGGAAAATCCAGGGATTGCCCACCGCCCCCCGGCCAATCATCACGGCGGCCACCCCCGTACGGGCCCGCTGCCGCGCCACGTCCGGCGTGGTCACGTCGCCGCTGCCCACCACCGGCACCTTCACTGCCGCCGCCACCCGCGCAATGGCCTCCCAGTCGGCCTCGCCGGTGTAGCGCTGGGCGCTGGTGCGGCCATGCACCGTAATCAGGGCCGCGCCCGCTGCCTCCAGGCCCTGGGCCACCTCCAGGCTGCGGTCGTGGTCCCAGCCCAGGCGAATCTTGGCGCTCACGTCCAGGGCGGTGGCACTCTTCATGGCGCGCACCAGTTCATAGGCCACCTCGGGGGTCTGCAGCAGGCACGCCCCGCCCCGGCCCCGGATCTTGGGCACCGGGCAGCCCATGTTCAGGTCCAGGGCCGCCGGGGCAAACCAGGCCTCTGCGCGGGCCACGGCTGCGGCCAGCACCTCGCCCTCGGCGCCGAACAGCTGCACCACGCGCTCCGCCTCGCCGGGATAGGGGCGGCCCAGGTTCAGTTTCTCCGAGTCGCCGCCCGACATCAGGCCGCGCGCGCTGATCATCTCGCTGACCGTCCACAGCGCGCCCTGTTCGGTGGCCAGCTGGCGCATGGGGGCGTCGCTGTAGCCCGCCATGGGGGCCAGCACGGCGCCGGGGCGCCGCAGCCGACGGGCGTAGAAGTGGGGGGCAGCGGTCATCTGTGCAGGGTAGCGCACCTGCCCCCCCTGTTCGGTGAAGTGGGTCTTTGGGCACGGCTGTGGCGGAATTCACCGCGCCGGGCTGCAGGCGGCGTATGCTCGGCTCAGTCCGGCCATCACCCAAGCCCTTCTTTGCCCGACCCAGCCGGACCCGGGGAGGCCCTTTGAACGTTACGTCGCTGGCGCTGCACCACGCGCCGCTGCTCCACCAGCTGTACGCCGCGTCGCCCGGGTATTTCGAACTGCTGAGCACGCGCCTGCCCACCCTCAGTGAAGTGCAGCGGGACGTGGAACTGGCCCTGCTGGACCCCCGCCGCAGCCTGGAACTGCTGCTGGACGATGACGGCGAGGTGATCGGCAGTCTGGACTGCAAGCGCGACTTCCCCGGGCCAGGCGACCTGACGATCAACCTGCTCCTGATTCGCGAGGACCGTCAGTCGCAGGGCTGGGGCCGCCGGGCCGTGCGCCACCTGGAGGGCCGGGTGGCGCCGGGCACCACGCGCATTCTGGCCAGCGTGCTGGGTGACAATCCGCGTGGCGCCCGCTTCTGGGAGCGTCTGGGCTTTGCGTTTACCCTGGACGCCCGCCCGGTCATGACGTGGTATGCCCGCCCGGTGGGGACGCAGCCGCCGGCCACCCCCGTGCCCGCTGCCCTGCGCGCCAGCCACGATTAGGGTCCGGGGCGCGCGTTTCTCGCCTAGACTCGGGGGCGTGATCGTCAAGTACGGCGGCAATGCCATGAAAAGTCTGAAGCTGCGCCGCGCGGTGGCCGCCGAGATTGCGGCCCTGCGCACCGAGCATGCGGTGGTGGTGGTGCACGGCGGCGGCCCGGTGATTGAGCAGGAACTGGCGGCGCGCGGCATTGTCAGCGAATTCCGGGACGGCCTGCGCGTGACCTCGCCGCAGGCCATGCACGCTGTGGAACTGGCGCTGTGCGGGCTGAACAAGGCGCTGAGCCAGGATGTGGGGCAGGCCGTGGGCCTGATGGGCCGCGACGACCGGCTGCTGCAGGCCGAGCCCCTGGACCCGGCGCTGGGCCGGGTGGGCCGGGTGACCGGCGTGAACGCGGCGCTGCTGCGCACCCTGCTGGGCGCAGGCCTGACCCCGGTGGTGGGCTGCGTGGCGGTGGACGCAGCGGGCGAGCCCCTGAACGTGAACGCCGACACGGCCGCCGGCGCGGTGGCGGGCGCCCTGGGTGACGGCATCGTGTTCCTGACCGATGTCGAGGGCGTGTACCGCGCCTACCCCGACCCCGAGAGCCTGGTCCCCCACCTGACCCGCGCCGAGGCCGAAGCCGGCATGGCGGCCGGCTGGATTGCCGGCGGCATGAGGCCCAAGGTGCGCGCGGCCCTGGACGCTCTGGACCGGGGCGCTCCCTTCGCGGTCATTGCCAGCGGCATGCAGACCGGCGTGCTGGCCGCCGCCGCGCGGGGTGAAACAGGAACGCGGCTGACGCCGTAGAGGGTGGACGGGTGATAGTTGAAGGGTGATGGTGAAGGGCTTACAGCCGCGAGCCCCTCTCTTTCTCCATCAACCGTCAACCATCACCGCTTCCCCAGGCGGCTGAACACCAGCGTGTCGCGCAACTGCGCCGGGTCATCGGCGCGCACGTCGTCGTTCACGAAGCGGGCGTCCAGGGCGTAGCCCAGGGCCCGGGGAATGCGGGCGCTGCGGGTGTTCCCGGGGTCGCAGCGGATTTCCAGGCGGGCAAAGCCCAGCGGGCCCAGGGCCAGATCGGTCAGGGCCTGGGCCACTTCCTGCGCGTAGCCCTGGCCGGTGTGGGCCGTGGCTATCCAGTAGCCTATTTCGCCCTTCGGCACCCGCCAGTCCAGGGCGTGGTAGCCGCTGCTGCCCAGCAGTTCGGTGCCCTGCGGATTCCACACGTGGTAGCGCAGGTTCTCGCGCGTCTCGAAGCGCTCGGCGGCCGCGTGCAGGTTGGCCTGGGCCGCTTCCAGGGTCAGGGGCACCTGGGCCCAGTGCATCCAGCGCCGCAGCTCTGCGTGCGAGGCGTTGACAGCCGCCACCAGGGCGGGGGCGTCGGCCACCCGGGGGCGGCGCAGCCACAGGCGGGAAGTCCGGAGGTCGTCAGGCACAGCAGGCAGGGGCATGTGCGCGCCAGTGTAAAGAAAACAGGGAGCGCCCGCACGCGCTTCTGTCCGGGCGCCTGCGTGCGGTCTCGCCCTTAAAAATGCGTGCGGAACACGGCGGGGCGCGGCACGTGGCGCCCCTTGCCCGCCTTCTTGGCCAGGTCCAGATCCACGAGGCGCAGCAGTTGCCAGCGCTTCAGGCCCGGGTGCTGACGCTGCTTGGTCAGCACGTGGCGTTCCAGGGCGGCGCGGTTGCCGTGCAGCGCAGCCAGCACGCGGGCTTCCCAGAAGACATCCTGGGCGCTGTCACGCCGGGCGTGGCCCTGGGGAATGGCGGAATAGCGCGATTTGCCCCGGGTCACGCCGCTGAGCAGCAGCGCGACTCCACCCAGAGCCATCAGCAGAAGCAGGGTTGTCAGGAGCACAGGCGCAGTGTACCCGAGACACCCCGGCCAGAGCGGCGAAGTTTTGCACGGCGTCAGGTGGTGGTCAGCCGGGGCAGCGGCCACGCTGGGGGCCGCCCCAGTGCGAGGCGGCCCGGTCTTGCTCAGGGTGACACGGCTGGCCGTCCATTCCCGTCACATTCAGGAGGAAGGGGGATGCTCCCCGCCCAGGGCGGGGAGCGGTCCAATGCCCGGAACGCCTTCCCTTCTCCTCCTCTGCTCCGCAGCTCCCCGGGTCCCTCCGCTCGGAAAAGTTCTCTCACGTGTGACGGACCTTTTCGGAAACCGTCTTAAGTCGCTCGCTGTTGATCTTGAGAGCAACCGAGCAGGCTGAAACAGCTGCGCCGCAGAGCGAGTCTCGAAAAAAGGACGTTGCACCGGAAGTGGAGACTTTGCGGTGCTCTCCTGCAAAGTCGTAACGTGAGGTGCAACGTCCTTAGCGCTTCAGGCGCTTGTCCTTGGGGTTCACGCCGTAGACCGCGCCCCAGGGTTCATAGACGCTTTTCAGGGTGTCCTTGCTCACCACCTTGCCGCCCACCTTGATGGTGCGGGTGATCACGCTGGTCATGCCCTGCGCCGGGGTATCCAGCAGGCGGCGCCCGCCCAGGGCCACGCTCTTGTCGGGGGTGTAGCTGGGCTTGGCGGGGGGCTTGAAGTTGGTAATGACGGGCCTACTGATGTTCACCTGCCGCCCGGTGTTGGCCCCAAAGACATCGAAGCGCAGAGTGTCCGCCGCCGCGTTCCAGGTGGCCTGGATGAACAGGTGCGCGCCGGTGTCGTTTTTCATGCGCAGATTCTTGGCCGGGGCATACACGGTGGCTTCAAAGCCCACGGGGTCGTAGTACTTCACGCGGTGGCTGTGTTCGTGGCGCTCGGTGATGGGCAGACCGGCCTGGTACAGCGCCCGGAAGATGGTGGTGCTGACCTGACAGATGCCGCCGCCGTCCTCCTTGGTGAGGGTGCCGTCACTGATCACAAAGCCCTTCACGAAGCCGGTGCTGGCGTCAATCTGTCCGATTTCCTCGTTGAAGTTGAATTCGTGGCCCGGCGCGATAAAGAAGTTATCCAGCTTGCTGGCCCCCACCAGAATATTCTTTTCGCGGAAAGCCGGGCTGCCCGCGTAGCTGCTGCTGCCCGAGGCCACGTGCCAGCGCACGCCCCGTGCGGCCAGCACCTTCACGCTGCGGGCCGGCTCAATGCGCTTGTAGGCCACCTGGGCGGTCTTTTTACCGGACCGGATGGCGCGCAGCAGGTTCTTTTTGGTGGCGTCGCGGTCAAAGACCCAGCCCGTCTGGCCCTGGGCCACCCAGCTGCCGCCCACATTGCGAAACACGGCGGGCCGGGGCTTGCGGGCGCTGAGGGCCTTCTCAATGCGGTTCAGCGTGGGCGTGAAGGTGCTGCTGACCTTGTTGTATTTCTTGCTGGCCTTCACGCCCGCCGCCGGCAGCGGCCAGGATTTGACGATGGCCTGCTCCCGCACCTCGCCCTTGCGGATGGAGGCTTCGGTGGCCTTGAACACCAGTTTGAAGGTCTGGCCCTGCGCGCCGCCCGCCAGGGCCAGCGTGAGCAGAGGGAGAAGCGCGAGAGAACGGGTCATGCCCCCCAGGCTAGGGGCCGCGCACGCCGCGCCCGTGAGGCCGGGTTGTTCGCCCGTTCAGCCCGCCTTCCCCGAAGGTTGAGGTTTGTGGGGCGGTCAGATGGCGTTCAGGGGGGTGTGCCCGGCAGACGTGGCCCGCTCACTCAGGGAATCAGCGCTTCAAGCTGACGCAGACGCGCGTGCAGCGTCGCCTCGTCGGGGGCCACCAGATTCACGTGGCCTAACTTGCGCCCGGCCCGCCAGTCTTTGTGGTACAGATGCACGCGGGTACCGGGCAGCGCGTCAATGGCGGCCCAGTCGGGGTGCAGCGGCTGGCCATCTGGGCCGGCCACGCCCACCACGTTCACCATGGCGCAGGGCAGCAGCGGCGACCAGTCACGCAGCGCCAGCCCCAGCACCGCGCGCACCTGGGCCTCGAACTGGCTGACCCCGCCGCCGTCCTGGGTCAGGTGGCCGCTGTTGTGCACGCGGGGGGCCACCTCATTCACCAGCAACTCCCCGCCGGGCAGCTCAAAGAATTCCAGGGTCAGCAGCCCTTCCAGGCCCCAGCCCTCGGCCACGGCGCGGGCCAGTTCGCGGGCCCGCCCCCCGGTGTCCTGCGGCGCCGCACGGCAGACGCTGGTGCGCAGAATGCCCTGCCGGTGCACGTTTTCCACCAGCGGCCCGAACGCCACCTGCCCGGCCGCCGTGCGCGCCACCGCCAAGCTCACCTCGCGCTCAAAGGCCACCAGCCCCTCCAGCACGCAGGGCACCCGGCCCAGCGCGGCCCAGGCGGCGCCCAGGTCGGCGTCGGTGTTCACCCGCGCCTGCCCCTTGCCGTCGTAGCCCAGTTCGCTGGTTTTCAGCAGGCCCTGGCCGCCCACCCGCGCCAGGGCGCCGGTGAGGTCCGCCGCCTCTTCAATGGTCACGAAGGGCGCCGTGCCCACTCCCGCCGCACGCAGGGCCTCCTTTTCGCGGGCGCGGTGTTTGCTGCGGGCCAGCACCCCGGGCCCCGGGCGCAGCGGCACGCGGCCGTCCAGGGCGGCCAGGGCGGGCAGCGGCACGTTCTCGAATTCCAGCGTCACGGCGTCGCACCCCGCCAGCCGGGCCAGCCCCTGGGGGTCGGTGTAGGGCGCGGCCAGATGCTCGGCGCACAGGCGGGCAGGGGCCTGGGGATCGGGCTCCAGCACGGTCACGCGCACGCCCAGCGGCAGGGCGGCCAGGGCCAGCATCTGGGCCAGCTGCCCGCCGCCCAGGATGCCCAGGGTGGGCTGTGGGTTGTGAGACGTGGGCTGTGGGTTGTGGGACGTGGGCTGTGGGGCGCTCATGCCTCGCCCGCCTGGGGGTGGCCGTCAAAGAAGGGGTTGTCCAGCACGGCCCCGGTCTGGGCGGCCCGGAAGGCGTCCAGCCGCGCGCGCACCCCCGGGTCAGTGGTGGCGATGATGGCAGCTGCGAACAGGGCCGCGTTCTTCGCGCCCGCCGCGCCAATGGCAAAGGTGGCCACCGGCACCCCCGCCGGCATCTGCACGATGCTCAGCAGGCTGTCCTGGCCGCTCAGGGCGCGCGACTGCACCGGCACCCCCAGGACCGGCACGCGGGTAAAGGCCGCCAGCATGCCCGGCAGGTGCGCTGCCCCGCCTGCCCCGGCGATGAGGCACGAGAAGTTCAGCCGCTCGGCCCGCGCGCCGTAGCTGGCCAGCAGCGCGGGCGTGCGGTGCGCCGAGAGCACCCGCACCTCGTAAGAAACGCCCAGGGCCTGCAGCGTGCTCAGGGCGCCTTCCATCGTCTCGAAGTCGCTGCGGCTTCCCATCACGACGCCCACACGCGGGGCGCTTTCTGCGGCAAAGTCGGTCACGGCCTGCATGCTACCCGGGCGGCCCTGGGGCCCCTGCCGACCAGACTGGACGGCGGGCGGGCCCCATGCTTTACCGTGCGCGCATGGCCGCCCCGCACCCGACGCCCGACCACACCCGGCCCGATTACGACTGGCTCTATGCCCGCACCCGCGCAGGTCGGGCCCGTGGCCCCCAGGGCGCCCAGACCCTGCTCCGGGCCCTGGGCCGCCCCGACCACGCCTTTGTGAGCGTGCGTGTGGTGGGGACCAACGGCAAGGGCAGTACCTGCGCCATGCTGGAAGCCGGGCTGCGGACCGCTGGCGTGCGCACCGGCCGCTTTACCAGCCCGCACCTGCACGCCTACGAGGAACGCATCCGGGTGGACGGCCAGAACCTGGACCCGGCGCGCGCCGCCGCCTTTATCGCCTGGGCCCAGGCCCACGCCCCGGACGCTGCTTTCTTTGATCTGACGCTGGCCCTGGCCTGTCAGGCTTTCGCTGAGGACGGGGTGCAGGTGGCCGTGATGGAAGCCGGGGTGGGCGGCGAGAGTGACGCCACCCAGGCCCTGGACCGGGTGGCGGCGGTGGCCCTGACGAATGTGGGCCTGGACCACACGGCGGTGCTGGGTGACAGCGTGGCGGCCATTGCCCGGGACAAGGCGGGGGCGGCCCGGCCCGGCGTGCCCCTGCTGACCACAGCCCAGGACGAGGCCCTGGCCGTGATTGCCGGGGTGGCGGCCACTGCAGGTGCCCCGCTGCTGACCCCACAGAGCCACCCCGAACTGTTCGCGCTGCCCGCGCCCCCCCGGCTGGCGGGCCCCCACCAGCAGCAGAACGCTGCGCTGGCCGTGGCCACCCTGCGCACCCTGGGGTATGAACAGGGGGTGCCGGCTGCCCTGCAGGCCAACCACCCGGCCCGGCTGGAACGCTTTGCGCACGGTGGAAAGACCGTGCTGGTGGACGGGGCCCACAACCCCCACGCCACCCAGGCCCTGGCCGCCGCCGTGCCGGGCGCCGACGTGCTGCTGTTCGGCGGGCTGGCGCGCAAGGACACGGCCGCCACCCTGGCCCCGCTGCTGGGGCGAGTGCCGGTGCGCGTGTTCACAGCGCCCGGTGATCTGGCCACGCCCCCGGCCCAGCTGGCGGCCACATTCGGCGGCGAGGCTGTGCCCGACCCCCCCCAGGCCCTGGCGCGCGCCCTGGCCGTGACGCCAGCGGGCGGGACACTGCTGGTGGCGGGCAGCCTGTATCTGGCGGCCACCGTACGCGCCCTGCTGGGGGCCAAGCCCGCTTGACAGGCCCGGCAGCGGCCCGTATACTTCCTTCCGCTCTGGGTCGTTAGCTCAATTGGCAGAGCAGCTGACTCTTAATCAGCGGGTTGTAGGTTCGATTCCTACACGACCCACCAGACGCAAACGGTGCCCCAGGCACCGTTTTTTGCTTTCTGCTGTTCAGCGTTCACAGCGCCGCTGTGTTCGCTCCAGGGACACCACTGCCAAAAGCCCTATACTGCGGCCCACACAGCTGATTCACTGCCAGGACCAGGGGGAAGGTATGGGCACACCCAGTACACCAGACGATCAACCGCCGGTCTTTCGGTCTCTCAAGGAAACGCGGCCCACACCCCGCACCGAGCAAGCGGATGCCGAACTGGAAGCGTGGACCATGGAACAGCTCCAGGCCGATCAAAAGACCCTTGATCTGCTGGCTACCCTCTGATCTGTGTCACGCTCAGGACGCTATTTCGACCATCACCACGGTTGGGCGTATCCGACCCCAGCCTTCGTTCACCTCGTGCATGACGGCATTTTTCAGATTTCGCCCGGTCGTGCCGGGGTGGCCCATCCAGGGGTGATTGAAAGCGCGACGGCCAAAGCCACCGACAGCGCTTTTGGCGACGACGCTTATCCCACACTGTTCACCAAAGTGGCTGCTATAGGCTCCACCCTGGCGCACGACCACGGCTTTAGCGACGGCAACAAGCGCACGGCGTTGCAGGTCATGCTCCTGACCTTGAAGCGCAATGGCCTGCACCCCAACCCCAGCGCGCGGGAAGCTGCCACCGTCATGGTGCTCGTGGCGATGGGGGCCTGCTGGACGGCCCCGGTCTGCGGGTGGCCCTGATGCTGTGGTGCGGCATTGACCCGGCCGACGCCGAAGCCTGAGGGGCCCAGCCCACTCAGGCCCCCTTTCTCTTCACCTCCTTCACCTCTTCTTCAGCCCGTAGCCGCGCCTACGCTCTGGGCCTGCAGGGGATGGTGTGCTGGGGCCCATGAGCTACGCCCCGGACGGCAGCACCACCCAACGCTTTATGGCCGCGCTTCAGACGGCGGAAAACACCCGGCAGCTGGATGATCTGCTGGCGCTGCACGCTCCAGAGGTCACACTGCGCAATCTCAGCGCCCACAGCTGGTCGGGCCTGGACGGCGCCCGAGAGTTCTGGCAGACCTACCTGAACAATTTCGCGCAGGTGCACAGTGAGTTTGCCCGCAGCCACGAGGAAGGCGGCCTGGGTGTGATGGAGTGGGAAACCACCGGCCAGCTGGCAGCGGGACGTGACGTGGCCTACCGGGGCGTGAGCCTGATTGACGTGCGGGATGGCCGGGTGACGGCCTTCCGCACCTACTACGACAGCGCGGCGTTCGTGGCCCCGGCCACCGAGTAGGCCCGCGCGCCGCGCCGGGTACACTGCCTGACATGTTGCTGTACGGGCGGAATCCGGTGCTAGAGGCACTTCGCGATGGACGCGTGAGCGAGGTCCTGGTCGCGCGGGGCGTGGAAGAGGCGCTGGTGGCGCAGCTCAAGGCCACGGGCGTGCGCCTGCGCTTTGCTCCACGGATTGAGCTGGACCAGCTGGCGGGCACCACCGCCCACCAGGGCCTGCTGGCGGAAGTGGAGGACCTGGACTGGGCCAGCGTGGACGACATTCTGGATCTGGCCGAGAAACGGAGCGAGCCGCTGCTGATCGTGCTGCTGGACGGCATCACTGATCCGCGCAACTTTGGGGCCATCATCCGCAGCGCGGAGGTGCTGGGCGCGCACGGCGTGGTGGTCGAAGAACGGCGCAGCGCGCCACTCTCGCCGGTGGTGGCCAAAACAGCGGCGGGCGCCACCAGTTACCTGCCTGTGGCCCAGACGAAGAACCTGCCCCGCCTGATGGACGCGCTGAAAAAAGAGGGCGTGTGGGTGTACGGCGCGGCGGGCGAAGCGGCCCAGGACGTGCGCCGGGTGGACTTCAGTGGCAAGGTTGCCCTGGTGATTGGCGCCGAGGGCGAGGGCATGCGGCGCCTGGTGCGCGAGAAATGCGACGCCCTGGTCAGCATTCCGGTGCGCGGGCAGGTGCAGAGCCTGAATGCCTCGGTGGCGGCGGGAATTCTGCTGTTTGAAATCACCCGGGGCCGCGCGTGACCCCAGGCCCCGGGCCGGTGCAGACCCTGCGCAGCGAGCACCTGACCCTGGAGGTGCTGCCCGGGCTGGGCGCCAGCGTGCTCAACCTGCACGCGGCCAGCGGGCGGCCCGTGCTGCGCGCCGTGGACCCGGCGGCGGTGCAGACCAGCAGCCAGTGCGCCAGCTTTCTGCTGGTGCCCTACAGCAACCGCATCCGCGACGCGCGCTTCACTTTCGGAGGCCAGGCCGTGCAGTTGCGCCCCACCACCAAAAACGGGCTGGCGCAGCACGGCGATGTGCGGGGCCGCCCCTGGCAGGTGGCCCAGGCCGAGACTGGCTTCCTGCGCGCCACCTTCGACAGCCGCGACTTTGCCGACATGAACTGGCCCTGGGCCTTCACGGCGGCCGTGGAGTACCGCCTGCACGGGCCCCATCTGGACACCACAGTCAGCCTCGTCAACGCCGACACCCGGCCCATGCCGGCCGGGCTGGGCCTGCACCCTTACTTCGCCCGGGGCATAGGCGGCACCGACCCCACCCTGGAAGTGGACACCGAACTGATGTACGACACCGATGAGCGCCAGCTGCCCCTGGGGGCTGCGCGCCCTGTTACGCCTGCCGAGGACTTCCGGCGCCCCACGCCTGTGGGCCAGCGCCAGATTGACGCCACCTATACCGCCTGGAACGGGGTGGCGCGCCTGGACTGGGGCCACCGCGCCCTGACCCTGACCGCCGACAACGTGTATTCGCACCTTGTGGTCTTCACCGCGCCGGACGGAAGTCTGGCCCTGGAGCCGGTCTCGCACGCCACCGACGCCCTGAATCTGGCCGCGCAGGGCGTGGACGGCACCGACCTGCGCGTGCTGAGCCCGGGACAGACCCTGGCCGGCACCGTGCGGCTGACCCTGGAAGGCGACTGGTCAGGTATGGCCGGGGATGAAGTCACTCGCGGTTGATCCCCCGATCAACCGAGCGGGCGGGGACAGCGGCGCCGCAGCGCGAGAAGCGAACAAAGGGCCTTGTCCCAGGAAGGGAAACGTTTCTGCGCCCTTCTGAACCGTCGGCCTGGGGGAGGGGCGAGGCAATTGACGTTGCCCCTCATGGTGCGACTTTGCAGGAGAGCACCGAACAGTCTCCACGCCCGGTGCAACGTCCTTTTTTCGAGACTCGCTCTGCTGCGCAGCTGTTCCAGCCCGCTCGGTTGATCTAAAGATCAACAGCGAGCTACTTAACTTGCAGTGGCCAGCAGCACGCCCTGGCCGTCACGCAGTTCAAACAGGTGGCGCTGATCGCGGGCCTGCAGCCAGCGCAGGGCTTCAATCAGGTCGTCGGTTTCGCGCACCACTTCGGGCGCCTGGGCGGCCTCACCGCGCCACACGATGCGGTAGGCGCGGCGCGGGGAGGGAGGCTGCCAGCGCTCCCCCTCGTCTTCACGAACAAAGGCTCTGGACATCCCCCCAGTCTGCGCCCGGCCAGTGAAGCCCAGATGGGCCGGGGCTGAACGTCAGGGCAGGTCCGGGACACTGGCGCGCGGCACCAGGGTAATGCGGGCCTCGCGGGTCTCGTCGCCGCGCAGGTAGGTCAGCACCACGGTCTGGCCAATCTGCAGGCGCCGGATGGCGTTGATGACCTCGTTGGCGTCCCGGGTGCGCTGGCCGTTCACCCGCAGAATCACGTCACCCAGGCTCACCAGATGGTCCTGTTCGTCGCGCACGCTGCCACGCAGGCCGGCGCGCTCAGCGGGGCTGCGGCGGGCCACGGCGTCCACCACGGCGCCGGGCGGGTCGGTCTGGCCGCTGTGCAGGGGGTCAAACACCAGCCCCACCACCGGCACGTCGCGCTTCTCGCCGCTGCGCAGCGCCGCGATCAGTTCGTTGCCTTCGGTGACAGGCACCGCGTAGCTGCGCCGGGTCTGCCCGCTGCCGTCCACGCTGATGTAGCTCACCACGCCGATGGCCTGCCCGTTGCCGTCCAGAATAGGGCCGCCACTGTCACCGGGGGCCAGGGGCGCGCTCATTTCCAGGGTGCCGCCTGGAAAGTCGGCGCGGGCCGAGGCCGCGTTCAGGCGCAGCAGTTGCCCCCGGCGCGGCTGCAGAAAATCACCCCCGCTGTTGCCGATGGCCAGCACCGTCTCGCCCACGCGCGGCGCCCGGGTGGCCAGCTTCAGGAACGGAAACTCGCCGCCGCCGCGCACCTCCAGCAGAGCCACATCGTTGCTGGCATCAAAGGCCGACACCCGCGCCGGATACGACCGCCCCGAGAGGGTGCGCACCTGAAACAGGCTGCCCCCGCTGACCACGTGGTACGCCGTGAGCACCTGCCCCCCAGCGCTGATGAGAAAGCCGGTGCCAATGCCAGCGTTGCGGGTGGCCGGGTTCACGCTCTCCACCCGCACCGTGGCCGGGCGACTGCGCTCAAAGAGGGCCTGGGCTTCGGGGGGCAGGGCGCGCGGCAATGCGGGCACCGGGCCCGGCGCGGCCGGCGCAGGAGCGCCAAAGGGCAGGGTCGCGTCTGGCAGCAGGTAGGCGGCCAGCGCCAGCAGCAGCAAAACCGGAAGCCAGGGCGAGGCGCGCACAGGGGGCAGTGTAGTGCGCAGGCCCGGGGGCCACGGTAGCGAAAGGCACGGGAGCCCGGCGCCACCACTATCTGGCTTGACAAGTATCTTGCTCACTACTACTTTGTAGAGCAAGCAACCCAGGAGGTTCGCCTGTGAATCCACTGAAATCCGGCACGCTGGACCTGGCCCTGCTGGCGGCCTTGCAAGACCGGCCCCGCTATGGCCTGGACATCCTGAACCATGTGAACGACCGCAGCAGCGGCCTGTTCGACCTGAAGGAAGGCAGCCTGTACCCGGCGCTGCACCGTCTGGTCAAGGCCGGCTGGGTGGAGGGCGACTGGCAGCCCAGCGACCGGGGCGGAGCCCCTCGCAAGGTGTACCGTCTGACCGACGACGGACGGCACGCCCTGACCCAGAAGCGCCAGGAATGGCAGACGCTGCGCGGCGCCCTGGACGCCCTGCTGCTGCGGCGGCTGGCATGAAGTTGCTGCGAGGCCGCGCCCGGCTCTCTTCGGCCCTGACGGTGGAAGGGTATGTTCACCGCGCCACCCGGGGCCTGCCCGTTGCCCAGCGACTGGACGCCGCCGCCGAACTGCGCACCCATCTGCTGGACCGCGCCGCCGGGCACGAAGCGCAGGGGTTCAGCCGGGAAGAAGCCGAGTTTCTGGCGGTGCGCGCCATGGGGCACCCGCAGCCGGTGAACCGCCGTCTGCTGGGCCACGCCCTGACCCACCGCGTGGGCTGGCTGACGCTGGGCACGCTGCTGGCCGGGGGCCTGGCCTGGACGGCCTACCGCGAATGGATGCCGCCCCGGGAGGGCGCACAGTTTGAGACCGCCACCCAGCAGGACGTTGCGGCCCTTTTCAGCGTGTCAGACGCCCCCAGAGGCACCTATCAGGCGGTGACCCTCACCCTGCCCCGGGGCACCCAGTCACTGGTATACCTGAATCTGAGCACTGACCGGCAACTCGGAGAGCGCCTGGAGGTGGGCACCTTCGATGTGGCCGGCCACGCCGCACAGAACATCCAGGGCCGGATTCCAGGCAGTTACCGCGCCCAGGCCCGGCTGCTGATCACAAGCCAGCGCCTGACCTGCGCCGGTCAGCCCCATGCGCGGCTGTACGTGACCGAGCGCAGCGTGCCGTCCCCGTTCTGGAACACCGGGGCCCAGGGGGGTGGCGGCGTGGTGACCGAAAGCCTGCCCGCCTGCGCCAACCCCAGCCTGCCGCTGCGGCAAGTGGACCGCCCGGCGCGGGTGGCGCCGCCACACGGCGAAAACACCGTGCGCACAGGACATGAACCGCTGCGGCTGAACGAATGGACCGTCCTGGCGCGGCTGGTGGTTGATCCCCAGGGTGCCCCGAATACCTTCGGCTTTCCGGCGGGCGGCTACAGCGCCCAGGCCCGGGGCAGCTACGTGGCGGTCCTGCCGCTGGACCGCGCGACCACCGGGAACGGCGGCTACCGCTGGGGCGGCGGGCAGCTGCAACTGAGCGGCGACGCCCAGCCCCTCCCGCCGCTGCCCCCCACGGTTCCCTGACCAGCGCTGCCCCTGACCCCCTACCCTGGGGGTCATGCGTTTCTGGCTGCTGAAATCCGAACCCGATGTGTTTGGCTACGCCGATCTGGCGCGCGCCGGGCGCGAGCCCTGGAACGGCGTGCGCAATTACCAGGCCCGCAACTTCCTGCGCCAGATGACTGCGGGTGACCTGTGCCTCTTTTACCATTCGGGGACCAGGCCGCCCGGGGTGGCGGGCGTGGCGCAGGTGGTGCGCGCCGCCTACCCGGACAACCTGCAGTTTGACCCGGCCAGCTCCTACGCCGATCCCCGGGCCACCCCGGAGGCGCCGCGCTGGAGCATGGTGGACGTGGCGCCGCTGCTGGCCCTGCCCCGCCTGATCACGCTGGACGAACTGCGCACCCTGCCGGCCTGGGCCGCTTCGCCGCTGCTGGCCCGGGGCTCGCGCCTGAGTGTGCTGCCGGTGGACCGCGCCCAGGTGCAAAGCGTGCTGCAGGCCGCCGGCACCACGCTGCCTGCCCTAGACGAACCCGCAGCCCCGGCGCTTTGACGGGCCGCGCCCCTGGGGTAGAGTTGGGCGTTTCAATCACCGGTGATCTGATGTTGATGGATATTTCACGGCAGAGCGGCAGGCCGTCACATTAACGTCAGATAAAGAAAAGGAGAATGCCCTATGGAATTGCTGCTGGCGTTCATGGTCATTGTGGTGTCACTGCTTCTGGCGGCCTGGCAGGGTGGGCCCAGCCGCTCGTCCCGTTCCAAGCGCTAGGCCGCCCTATGCTGGAGCGCATGAGCTCCGGGCTGAAACTGCTGTTGATCGTGCCCCACCCCGACGATGAGGTGTACGGCGCCGCCGGCACCCTGATGACGCATCTGGCGGCCGGTGAGCCGTGTGGCCTGATTACCCTGACGCGCGGCGAGGCCGGGCGCACCCTGGGCCTGTGCGACTCGCCGCAGGCGCTGGCCCGCATGCGCGAAGCCGAACTGGCCGCCTGCCTGGACGTGATCGGCCTGACCCGCCACCCTGGCAGCGTGTTCGAGCACCACCACTTTCCCGACAAGTACCTGCAGGATCAGCCGCTGGCGCCGCTGGTCGAAACTGCGCGCGAGGCCATGGTGCGCCTGCGCCCCGATACCGTGCTGACCTTTCCGCCCAACGGCAGCAACGGGCACCCGGACCACGTGACCACATGGCGCGCCGTGAAAGCTGCCTGGGACGCGCTGCCGCCTGGGGAGCGCCCCGCGCTGTGGTACTACGCCAGCGACGTGCCGCCCGAACACGAGGCCCTGCGCGCCCAGTGGCTGCCGCCGAACGTGCGCCGCGATGTCAGCGCGCACGTGACCCGCAAGCTGCAGGCCATCGCCTGCCACCGCACCCAGGCCCTGAGCACCGTGGACTTTATCCGCAAGTTTCCCGAGCGCATCACCCAGGAAACCTTTCACGCCGTGGGGGCCGACTAGCGGCTTCACATCAGCCAGCACCGCCGGCCACAGGCGCCGCGTGATGTCAGAAAAAGGACAGACCCTCGCCTGAACCCGCTCACGCCCCAGCGTCTGGCCACTCGCTGACCGGAATGAAGCTGAGGTTCTCGGCCTCGGTGGCGGTCACGCGGTAGGCGCGGTCAAAATGCACCACCAGTTCGCCCCGGTCCAGATGCCGGGGCGAGACGATGGGCTTGCGGAAAAAGAAGGTGCCGCCCTCCCCGGCGGCGATGTGGGCGCCCTTGGTAAAGCGCACCTCTACCTCCTCGCCGTGGGGCTGGGTGCGCACCCGCACACGAAACACCTGGGCGCTGTCGGTTTTGACATACGGATTGGCGGGGCGGCGGCGGAACATGGGGTGATTGTGCGGGCCGCGCCGCCCCGGGCACAAGGGCCGGCAAAACCCGGCGCGCCGGTATGAAAACTGTGGGGCCAGGGCGCTAGGCTGCCGGACATGGGCACAGAGGGCGCACCACTCACGCAGGAGCTGCAGGGCGCGTGGCGGCGCATGCTGCTGCTGGGCCTGCCGGTGGTGCAGCTGTCTATCCTGGCCGCGCTGCTGTTTGCCCGCCCCGACGTCTGGGACACCCACTATGATCCGCCGCTGTACCTCGCCATGTCGGCGCTGCTGCTGGTCTGCTGGCTGGCGACGCTGCGTTCGTGGGCGTCCATCCGGCAGATCACCCTGGCCGTCACGGCGGGCAGCGGCCTGTTTTTAAGCGCCAAGCTGCTGCTGCTGGGCTTTGTGCTGCGTGACCCCTACGCCCGGGTGCTGGAGGTGCTGGAAACCCTGGTGTGGCTGCCCACCGTGATCACCTGGACCATGCTGACCGATCTGGCGCGCGAGGTGCGGCGGGTGCTGGGCGCCCTGCTGTGGGCGGTGGCGCTCTGCAGCCTGATGATTGTGCTGTGGCCGGTGGTGCAGGGCGAGGCCCTGCCGGTAGACCTGGCGCGCGCCCTGCTGCAGATCAACCTGTCGGCGGCGGTCAGCCTGTACGGGGCGTCGTTTTTCATGCAGCGCAACGACGCCCTGGGGCGGCTGCACGGCGAGCAGCGGGTGCTGCAGCAACTGGTGTACACCGACCTGCTGACCGGGCTGCCCGGGCGAGTGCGCCTGCACGAGCAGCTGGAGCAACTGGCCGCGCAGCAGACGCCCTTTGCGGTGCTGTTCGTGGATGTGGACGCCTTTAAGGTCATCAACGACACCCTGGGCCACGCGGCGGGCGACGACCTGCTGCGTGGGCTGGCCCGTGAACTGCAGCGCCTGGCCGGCGAGGGGGCGCAGGTCTTTCGTCTCAGCGGCGACGAATTCGTGGTGCTGCTGCCCGACACCCGCGAGCCCGAGGCCCACGCGCTGGCCGGGCACCTGCTGCAGGCGCCGCTGGCCCCCAGCCGCCACGTGGGTGTGGACGCCACGGTAAGCATTGGCCTGAGCCTCTACCCCGACGACGCGCAGCACCCCGGCGACCTGCTGCGGCACGCCGACAGCGCCATGTACGCGGTCAAGCGCGCCGGGCGGCGGCAGGTGCGGCGCTACCACCCGCAGCAGGACGCCGCCACCGAACGCTTTCAGGTGCTGGCCCGCGACCTGGGGAACGCCCTGGGGCGCGCTGAACTGTCCCTGCGCTTTCAGCCCATCTACCGCCTGCGTGACCTGCGGCTGGTCAAGGCCGAGGCGCTGCTGCGCTGGACGCACCCCACGCTGGGCCCGGTGCCGCCCAGTGAATTCATTCCGGTGGCCGAGCGGGTGGGCCTGATCATGCCGGTGGGCACCTGGGTGCTGCAGACCGCCTGCGAGGCGGCGCGCGGCTGGCCGGGCGTGCGGGTCAGCGTGAATGTCAGCCCGGTGCAGCTGCTGCAGGCCGACTTCGCGCAGACGGTGCGCGCGGCGCTGCAGCGCACGGGCCTGCGCCCCCGCCGCCTGGAACTGGAACTCACCGAAACCGCCGTGCTGTACGAGGACGACCGGGTGGCCCGTACCCTGCAGGAGCTGCGGGACCTGGGCGTGCGCATCAGCATTGACGATTTCGGCTCGGGCTATTCCAACCTTGCGCGGCTGCGCACCATGCCCATCACCGGGGTCAAACTCGACCGCTCAATCATTGTTGATCTGCCCCATGACCAGAATGGGGGCTTTGCCCGCGCCCTCACCCGCGCCGCCCTGGACATTGCCGCGCACATGCGGGTGGACCTGACCGCCGAGGGCATCGAGACCTGCGCCCACCTGGAGATGCTGCGCGCCCTGGACTGCCCCCTGGGCCAGGGCCACGGCCTGTGCCGCCCCATCACCGCCGAGGAACTGGGCGCCCTGCTGCGCGCCGCCCACGCAGAGCCCGCCAGGGCCACCTGATACGAGTTCCGAAAAGAGTGTGTAAGGATGACGGACTCTTTCGGAAGCCACCTGAGACAGAACGTCTGGAGGCCGTTCCTCCGAGGTCGCCACCCACTGGACCGTGCGGCGTGGCCTTATACGGACTGCCGTCCAGTTCCGTACCATCCGGGAAGAAGGGCGATGTTCCCCGCCTTCGGCGCTGTTCCAGCCCAATTCCCGGAAATCCGCCTTCTTTCCTGCTCCCTCCGGTCGAAAAAATTCCGGAACACGTTACGGAATTTTTCGGAATCCGTAATTACACCTCGCGCAGCAGGCGGGTCAGCAGGCGCACGTGGTCGGGCCAGCGGTCCAGGCGCACGTGTTCGTGGGCCGCGTGCGCACCGTCGCCGGGGGCGCCCAGGCCGTCCAGGGTGGGAATGATGGGCGCCGTGAAATTGCCGTCGCTGCCGCCCCCCACCACCGCGTGGGGCAGGTCAAAGCCCAGGTCCCCGGCAATGGCGCGGGCCTGTTCGTACAGGGCCAGGGTGCCGGGGCCCTGCTCGAAGGGCGGGCGGTTCAGGCCGCCGGCCACGTTCACCTGCACCCGGGCGTCCCCCGGGCGCCACGCCCGCACGGCGGCGTCCAGGCGCTCGGCCTCGGCCAGGGTGCTCACGCGCAGGTCAAGGTGCAGGGTGCAGTCGGCTGGAATCACGTTCACCGCGCTGCCTCCCGCCATCAGGCCCACGCTGACGGTGGTGCCTGCCTCCGGGCGGGCCAGGGCCTGCAGGGCCAGCACCGCCTCGGCCGCCGCCGTGATGGCGCTGGCCCCCTCTTCGGGTTTGTTGCCCGCGTGACTGGCAATGCCAGTGAAGGTCAGGGTGAACGAGCCGGTGCCCTTGCGCCCGGTTTTCAGGGCGTGGGTGTCGGCCACCGGGGGCTCCACCACCAGCGCGGCGCGGCTCTGGCGGGCAGCGGCTTCAATGTGGGCGCGGCTGGTCTCGCTGCCTGTTTCTTCATCGGGTGAGAGCAGCACGGTCACGCCGCCTCGCGGCCACTCGCCGCGCAGGGCCCGCAGCGCGTGGAACAGCCCCGCAATGCCCGCTTTCATGTCGTAGGTGCCGGGGCCGTACAGGCGCTCGCCGTCCACCCGAAAGGGCATGTGGGCCAGGGTGCCGTGGGGCCAGACCGTATCGGCGTGGGTCAGCACCAGCAGCGGGGGCCGCGTGCCGTCCACCCCGAAGCGGAACACGCGGGTGCCGCCGCCCAGGGCGTGGGTCTCGGCGCCCAGGGCGCGCGCCCAGCCTTCCACCACGTTCATCACATGGGCCACGGCCAGCGGATCGCTGGACGGCGACTCGATCTCCACGAGCTGGCGCAGGTCGGCCTGCAGGGCGCTCAGGTCTATGTCGGGGGCAGGGTGGCTCATGGGGGCATGCTAGCGCGCAGCCAAAAAGGCGCCCCGGATCATGGGGGCGCCCCGGGGCATGCGGGGAACTCAGCTGAGCAGGGCCACCTGCTGCGGATCGGCCTTGAGCTTGGCACTGCCCTTGAGATACAGGTCGTGCAGGGCCTGCTTGCCGAACAGACGGGCGAGGCGGGTGCTGGTCATTTCCACGGTGCGGCCAGCGAATTTCAGGCGAACGACATCAAAGGTGCCCGGAACCCAGGTGCAGGACAGCTCTTGCATGGCAGACCTCCAGAGGACGATGAAAAGAGTGGAGCCAGGGACGGCGGCGGACAATCAGCGCGGGCCACACGCCGACAGAAGGGTAGGAACAGACCGGATTGGGCCGGTACAGTCAGAGTACGGTAAGGTTCTTTGGAAATAGCGAGGACCGTTCCACTCCGTCTTGAGCGAGTCATCATGAATGGGGATTTTTTCCGTTTGGAAGCGCTTCTATGGGGTGCGTGCACACAGAGTGCCGGGGCCGGCGCCGCAGGGCCTGACCCTGCAGCTGCGCCTGGCAGCAGGGCGCTCTGTCCAGCCCAGGCGCACGCCTCCGCACTGCCAAAGCGGGCCCCGCGCTCCCGGTGTGATTGACTGGGCACCATGACACAACCCAACCGGGGCCAGCCCGGCCCGGACAGCCTGCTGCAGCTCTCGTTTCCCTCGGACCCCCAGGTCAGCCCGGACGGCACGCGGGCCGCCTTTGTCCTGACGCGCGTGGCCGAAGAGGACCCCCACAAGCCGGACGCCAGCTTTGCCCGGCCGCGCTACAAGGGCCAGATCTGGCTGGCCGACGCGGCGGGCACCCGGGCGCTGACCCACGGCGAGGGCCGCGACGGCTCGCCGCGCTGGTCGCCGGACGGGCAGACACTGGCCTTTATCCGCAAGGCGGGCGAGGGGGGCGGCGCGCAGCTACACCTGCTGCCACTCTCGGGCGGCGAGGCCCGGCGCGTGACCCATTTCCGGGGCGGCGTGCAGGACCCGCAGTGGAGCCCCGACGGCCGCCACATCGCCTTTCTGAGCACCGCCGACGATGAGGACAAACGCGACGAGCGCGGCGAGGCCCGGATCATCACCCGGCCGCGCTACCGCCTCAATGGCCGCGACTGGCTGCCCGAGCGCCCCGCGCGGCTGTTCGTGCTGACAGTGGCCAGCGGCGAGGTGCGCGAGTGGTTTGCCCCCCAGGTGGAACTGGGCGGCGTGACGTGGCTGCCCGACAGCCAGAGCGTGCTGCTGATTGCCCCCCAGAGCGAGCGCCACGGCGCCCAGTGGCAGGACGAGGTGTGGCAGCTGCGCCTGGAGGACCAGACCCCCCGGCAGGTCACAGCCTGGAACTCGGCGGTGCAGGCGGTGGTGCCGCACCCGGACGGCACGCACTTCGTGCTGGTGGGCCGCCCCGAGGGCCAGGGCAACACCGAGCACGCCCACCTGTATCTGCTGCCACTGCAGGGCCCGGGCGCGCCCCTGCGCCTGGACCCCGGGCACGACTCGCCCGTGGGCAATCTGGTGGGCGGCGACTGCCATGTGGGCGCCATGCCCGGCACCCCCACCTGGCTGGACGAACGCACGCTGCTGTTTTCCTCGACGGTGCGCGGCAGCTGCGGGCTGTTCACTGCGGCGCTGGACGGCGCCGGGGTGCGCCCGCACGACCACGACCCCCAGACTGTAATTGCCGCTTTCACCGCGCGGGGCGGCGGGGTGGCCCTGATCCGCGAGCGCGCCGACTGCTTTCCCGAGGTGGAACTGAACGGGCAGGCAGTGACCCAGCTGCACGCCGCGCTGCCCTTTCCGGTGCGCTCACCGGCCCGCGTGACCTTTTCCACCGAGCTGGGCGAGGGCGAAGGCTGGGTGCTGCGCCCGGGGGGCGAGGGCCCCTTTCCCGCCCTGCTGAACATTCACGGCGGCCCGCACACGGATTACGGCCACGCCTTCATGCACGAATTCCAGCTGATGGCCGCACGCGGTTACGGCGTGTGCTACAGCAATCCGCGCGGCAGTGTGGGCTACGGACAGGCGTGGGTGGACGCCATTCACGGCCGCTGGGGCAGCGTGGATATGGACGACCTGCTGGCCTTTTTCGACCGCTGCCTGGCGAGCGACCCTGCGCTGGACGAAGCGCGCACTGCCGTGATGGGCGGCAGTTACGGCGGCTACATGACGAACTGGATCACGGCGCACACCCCGCGCTTTCAGGCGGCAATCACCGACCGGTCCATCTGCAACCTGATTTCCTTCGGGGGCACCAGCGACATTGGCCTGCGCTTCTGGGACGACGAACTGGGCCTGAATTTCCATCGCCGGGGCGACGCCCTGAAGCTGTGGGACCTGAGTCCCCTGCAATACGTGGAAAACGTGCAGACCCCCACCCTGATCGTGCATTCGGTGCTGGACCACCGCTGCCCGGTGGAACAGGCCGAGCAGTGGTACGCCGCCCTGACGCTGCACGGGGTGCCGGTGCGCTTCGTGCGCTTTCCAGGCGAGGACCATGAACTCAGCCGCTCGGGCCGCCCCGACCGCCGCCTGACCCGCCTGAGCGAGTACCTGGGGTGGCTGGACCAGTGGCTGGGGGAGGGCGAGGTCACGCCCGGAGCAGCCGACCTGAACCGCCAGGGCGCGGCCGTGCCTGCGGCGGAATAGGCTGGGGCCCTGAGCACCCCAGGTCCAGGCCGCCACGTGCGCCGCCAGGGCAGGAGGAAGCGAGCTGACGATGCCCAACCCCACCCCTTTTCACACCATCCGGTCCTGGTGGCCCGCTGAGCAGACCGCTCCCACTGAGCCGGAGAACCTGACGCCACTGTTCCAGCGTCTGGAACGCGAGTTGAAGGTGGCCGTGCCAGACGATCTTCAGCAGTATTTTCATCAGCTGAACCCCCTCTTGGCGCGGCAGGCGCAGGCCCTGTTCTACGGCCTGAGCGCCCTGCCGCTGCAGGCAGGCCTGGATGAGCGCGGGGGCTTCCTCAGCAGCGTCTTCATGGACCCTGCTTTTCAAACGGTGGAGGCAGTTGATCCCCCGGGCACCGTGAGGCCGGTGGCCTTCGATGCGGGCTGGCTGCCGCTGGCCCACGACCACAGCGGAGCGTACATCGCGGCAGATCTGCGCCCAGACCCTGGCGGCCAGGTGGGGCAGATCATCAACTTTGGCGCGCGGGAGCTTAAACGCTTTGTCCTGGCGTCCTCCATCACGCAGTTTCTCTCGGACCTGCTTCAGAACATCGCGCAGGGTCGCGTGGAGCAGGTCTGCGAGGCCGGGGTCGTGGAGGTCCGCTTCACCGACGCGGACATCACCCACCCGCTGGACCTGTGCGAACAGTTCGGGGCCCAAGCTCTGCGGCCTGCAGGGTCGGCGCGGAAGCAATCACCTGGGGCCGGCCCGGCCTAGTGCCGCGCTGTCAGCACACGTTCATAGACCGCTTCCAGCGCCTGGGCCCGCACCGGCAGATCGTAGCGGGCGGCGCTGGCGCGGGCCCCGGCCTTCAGGGCAGGCAGTTGCCCGGGGGCCAGGGTGTCCAGCAGGCCCCCGGCCAGGGCCTCGGGCGTGGGCTCGCGCACCGTGCCGTTTTCGCCCTCGGCAATCAGGTCCAGGGCTGCCGGGCTGCGCGCGGCCACCAGCGGCGTGCCGGAGGCCAGCGCTTCAATCATGCTCATGGGCAGCACCTCGCTGGTGCTGGCGGTCACGAAGGCGTCGGCGGCGGCCAGGGCTTCGGGCACCCGGGCGTAGGGAATGGGGCCGGTGAAGGTCACGCCCTCCGGGGCCCGGGTCTGCAGGCCCGCGCGGCTGGGCCCGTCGCCCACCACCAGCAGGCGCAGTTCGGGGCGGCTGGCGCGGGCCTGGTCAAAGGCGCGCAGCATCACGTCCAGATTCTTTTCTGGCGCCAGCCGGCCCAGCGATACCACCAGCGGCGTGTCTGGACCCACATGAAACTGCGCGCGAAACGCGGCGCCCTCGGCGGCCCGGAAGGCGGCAAGGTCCACCGGGTTGGGAAACAGCTCCACCGCGCCGCCGTAGCCGTAGGCGCGCAGCATGTCCACCATGGCCTGCCCCGGAGCCAGCACCGCCGAGACGCGCCGGGCAAAGGCGCTGACGTGCGGGCGCAGCACCGCGCGGCCCACCCGCTCGGGCATGGGGGCGTAGTGCAGGTACTGGTCGTACTGGGTGTGGGCGGTGTACACCACCGGCGCCCCGGACAGCCGCGCCCATTTCAGCGCCAGTCCGCCGGCCAGAAAGGGGTGCATGGTGTGCAGCACGTCCAGGTCGCGCAGCGGCAGCCGCGCTGTAAGCAGCGGCCCCGGCGCCAGCATCACCGGGTAGTCGGCCGGGGCGCCCAGGGCGCGCGCCCCGGCAAACGAGGAATTCAGGCGGTACACGCCGTCTTCGGGCGCGGTCACCTGGGGGTGACGCGGCGCGAAGATGCGCACGTCATGGCCGCGTTCACGCAGGCCCCGCGCAAAAAGAGCGGTACTCGTCGCCACCCCGTTGCGGGACGGCAGGTAGGTCGCTGTGACAATCCCCACGCGCACGGGGGCAGTGTAGCCCTCACGGGCGCCCCCTGTGGGCCGGGGCCCGTATCCTGGGCCGCATGAGTGCCTCCTCTCCCCTGCTCATTCCCTGCGTGGACATCCAGTCCGGGCGCGCTGTGCGGCTGTACGAGGGCGATCCAGACCGCGAAACGGTGTATTTCGAGTCGCCGCTGGCGGCTGCGCGCCACTGGGTCTCGCGGGGCGCCGGTCTGGTGCATCTGGTGGACCTGGACGCCGCCACCGGGCGCGGCGAGAACCGCGCGGTGATTCACCAGATCACGCGTGAACTGGGTGTGCCCGTGGAGGTGGGCGGCGGCATCCGCACCCGCGAGGCCGCCGAGGCCCTGCTGGCGGCCGGGGTGGCCCAGGTGGTGATCGGCACGGCCGCCGTGAAGCAGCCCGAACTGGTGGCCGGGCTGATCGCCGCGCACGGGCCAGAACGCGTGGTGGTCAGCCTGGACGCCCGGGGGCTGGAGGTGGCCACCCACGGCTGGGCCCAGGGCAGCGGCGTGTCGGTGGGGGATCTGACGCCGGCGCTCTCGGGCGCGGGCCTGCACACCCTGATCTTTACCGATGTGACCCGCGACGGCACCCTGCGCGGCCTGGACCGCGAGCTGATGCGGCAGGTGCGCGCGCTGTGGAGCGGCACGCTGATCGTGGGCGGCGGCGTGGCCAATCTGGACGATGTGGCGCTGCTGCAGGAAGAAGGCATTGAGGGCGCCATCGTGGGCCGGGCCATCTACGAGGGCACGCTGCCGTATCCGCTGCCCACCCCCGCCTGAAGCCCGGCCCCTACTCCTGGCGCAGCCCGGCCAGCCCCCGCACCAGCAGCAGCACGCCAAAGGCCACCACCACCATCACTGCCGAGAGCACCAGCGCGGGCCCCAGGTCCGATTCGAGCGCGGCGTAGATGGCCAGGGGCACCGAGCGGGTGGTGCCCTGCAGCGACCCGGCAAACAGGATGGTGGCGCCAAATTCGCCCAGGGCGCGGGCCCAGGCCAGAATCAGGCCCTCCAGCAAGAAGGGCAGGGTCAGGGGCCACGTGATGAAGCGGAACACCGCCCAGCCCCCGGCGCCGTCGGTGCGCGCGGCGGCTTCCAGGTTCGGGTCCACGGCGGCAAAGCCCGCGCGGGCGGCACGCAGGTAGAACGGCGCGGCCACGAACAGCTGCGCCAGCACCACGGCGGCCGGCGAAAACGCCACGCGGATGCCCGCCAGTTCCAGCGGCGGCCCCAGCCAGCCCTGTCGGCCAAAGGCCAGCAGCAGCCCCACCCCCGCGACCACGGGCGGCAGCACCATGGGCAGGTCCAGCAGCGTTTCCAGGGCCGCCTTGCCCGGAAAGGTGAAGCGGGCCAGCCCCCAGGCCACCGGGGTGACCAGCACCACCGTCAGCAGGGCGGCGCAGCCGGTGGTGAGCAGGCTCACGCGCAGGGCGTCCTGCACGGCGGCACCCTGCAGGGCGGGCCAGAAGCCCGGCCCCAGGCCCCGCGAGAGCAGCGCCGCCACCGGCAGCAGCAAAAAGGCCACCAGCAGCCCCCCCAGCACGGCGGGCAGAAGCGGCATCCTGGTCTGGCGGCGGCCCACGCGGCTTACGGGGTGGCGCCCGGCACAGGCAGAAAACCCCAGCTCCGCAGAATCTTCTGCCCCGGGGCCGAGCGCACGTAAGCCACAAACGCCTGCGCGGCCTCGGGGCTGGCGCTGTTCCGGACCACACCAATGGGATAGCGGGCGGTCTGGTTAAAGCGGGTGGGCAGGGCGATGAGGCGCACCTTCGCCTTCAGGGCCGGCGTCACGTCACTCTGGTACACCACGGCGGCATCCGCCTCACCCAGGGCCACCTTCAGGGCCACCTGCCGCACGTTGGGTTCCTCGCTCACCACATTCTTCAGCACCCGGCCCGAAAAGTCCTTGCCGTATGTGCCTGCCCGGTCCACGGCCCCCAGCATCCGGCGCGTGTAGTCGCCGGCGGGCACGGCGCGGTCGGCCAGGACCAGTTTCACGCCGGGCCGCGCCAGATCGGCCAGGGTGGTCACGGCGCGCCCGGTTCTGGGGGCAATAATGGCCAGCCGGTTGCCCACGAAGAACGTTCCTGGATTCAGCAGCCCGCTCCGCACCAGCGGGTCAAACTGCGCGCTGTTGGCGCTGGCGTACACGTCGGCCCGGGCGCCCTGTTCCAGCTGGGTGCGCAGCACCTGTGAGCCGGCGAACTGAAAGGTGGTTCTGTGCCCGGTGCGGGCATCGAAGGCCCGGCCCAGTTCGGTCAGGGCGTCGGTGAGCGAGGCAGCAGCGAACACGGTCAGGTTCGCCGCTCCGGCCGAGCCCGCCAGCAGCAGACCCAGCAGCAACAGGGGGCGCTTCATGCGCCCTGTGATAGCAGATTGGGGGGCACAGGGCCGGAATGGGAGGGGGAGAGCGCCCAGGCCCTGCCCTCAGCGCCGCCGCCCGCCGGTCAGGCCCAGCACCCGCAGCACGATCACCGCCGGAATGGCCAGCAGGGCCAGCAGGGCGTGGCCCAGGGCCGCGCGTACCGTGGGCAGGACCCGACCTTCCTCGCGCCGGGGCACCTGCGGCAGCACGCGGGGCAGCGCGGGCACCTTCACGCCCAGCACCCGGCCCCGGGCGTCGCGCACCGGGCCGTCGGCCGCCGCCTTGGCCGCACGCTCCTGCTCGCTCTCGCCGGGGTGAATGTCCACGCCCTGGGCGGCCAGGGCTTCTTTCTTGGCAGTGTTGCCCGCGCCGCCCGCATGGGTGCCGAACTTCTGGGAATAGACCCAGGTCACTTCCGCGCCAAAGAAGAAGATCATGGCCGAGTAATAGATCCACAGCAGCAGCAGCACCAGCGAGGCCGCCCCGGCGAACACGCTGCCCGGCGCTGCCTGCCCCAGGTACAGGCCAATGCCCAGTTGCCCCAGCGTGAACAGCGCCGCCGTGAAAAAGCCCCCCACCCAGACCTCGCGCCATTCCAGTTTCACGTCCGGCAGCACCTTGTAAATGCCCGCAAAGATGGGCGTGAGAAACAGCGTGGACAGCAGCACCGTGCCCAGGCGCACGAACAACGCGCCCGCCCCGATGGTGTCGCCCAGCCGCTGGGCCATGGCCGAGAGGTAGGTGTTCAGGCCCAGAAAGACAATCAGAATCAGCCCGATGGCCAGAATCATCAGGAAAGACTTCACCCGGGTCCACAGGACATGCAAGACCCCCTGCGGCGGGGCCGGATCGGCGCCCCACATGCTGTTCAGGGCGTCCTGAAGCTGCACGAACAGCCCGGTGGCCCCCATGAACAGGGTCACGCCCGCCACCACCGAGGCCACCACGCTGCTTTTTTCCAGGCTTTCGGGCTTGATCAGGCCCTTCAGGAAGGCGGCGGCGTCGGCCCCCAGATTCTGCGTGACCACGCCGCTGGCCCCGAACAGCTGATCTAAAAAGCCCTCGTTGGTCAGAAAGCGGCTGGCCACGATCACCGCCACCAGCAGCAGCGGCGCCAGGCTGAACATGGCGTAGTAGGCAATGGCCGCCGCCAGCCGGGGGGCCTTGTCCTGCCCGAACGCCAGGAATGCCTCGCGCAGCAGGGTGAACAGGTCGGCAGGCTTGAGCCTCATGCCGGGCAGTGTACGGGCGCGCCTGCCGCTGTCCGTGACAGCAGGTTAAGGCTCTGCCCATGCACGCGCCCAGTTGTTAGCCTACGCACATGCGCGCCATTCCCGCCGGCTTTACCCAGACCCTCACCGTGACCGTGACCGACGACATGACCGTGGACTTTGGCGAACTGGGCCGCGTGCATCCGGTGTACGCCACCTACTGGATGGCCAAGCACTTTGAAGAGGCCGGGCGCAAGATCATCCTGCCGTTTCTGGAAGACGGTGAGGGCGGCATTGGGCTTCAGGTGGAGGTGAACCACACTGCCTCGGCGCTGCCCGGCATGACGGTCACGGTGAGCGCCACCTTCGAGCGGCAGGAGGGGCGGCGCATCTACGCCTCCATGGTGGCCGTGAACGAACTGGGCGACGAGATTGGCCGGGGCAGCAGCACCCAGGCCGTGCTGCCGCAAAGCCGCATTGACGAGGGCTTTGAAGGGCTGCGGGCCCGCTGGGCAGCGCATCAGGGGCGGTGATGGGTGAGAGTTGATGGGTGATGGCCAGGGCAGCATCCCACCGTGCTGGACGAAGAATGCTTGAAGATGGGGTCACTGCTGGCCTGGCCCGGTCGCTTTTTGCCGAACTGCGGGGGCTCTGGTGTGATGGCGTGGCGATTGAACAGCCCACCACAGCCCCTGGCCCGCGCCCGTTCGAGCACAGCGGCGAAGTCTCTGGGACCGCGTGGAGTGGCAAGGATATGACCGGGATGGGGGGGGTCCTGTACCACCGACGGTCCGCTTCAGGCCCCGGGCCCAGCTGGCAGAGATCAGGGGCGAGCCGATGACCCATTCATCCCGGGGGCCGGGGCAGAGCCCGGGCTGTACCTGCATGCCTCCACCCGGTCGCTGGCGCTTCAGCTCTGGTGAACCCAGGTCGCCCGGCCGTGTTTTCGTTCACGCCATGAACAGAGGCGCGGCGCCCCAGCCTGGCTCTGTGCCTTCTCCCTGTGCCTTCTGTTCACGGCCGCCCCTGAACCCAGTTCAGCCGGGCCCCGCTATGCTGGAAGGCCATGCCGAAGTCCCCGCCTGTTTCCCGGTATTACGACGTCAAACGCGACCCAGACGGCCAGCGTTACATCGAGGTTCAGGTCACGGGGCTGGCCCTGCTGCAAAATCCGCTGCTGAACAAGACCACGGCCTTTACCCGCCAGGAACGCCGGGCGCTGGAGCTGGAGGGGCTGATTCCGCCCCACACCAGCACCTTTGAAGAGCAGAAGGAACGCACCTACCTGCGCTACCTCAAATGCGGCACCGACCTGGAAAAGCACGAGTACCTGCGCGCGCTGCAGGACCGCAACGAGGTGCTGTTCTACGCGATTCTGGAAGATCACCTCGAAGAGATGCTGCCCATTATCTACACGCCCACCGTGGGCGAGGCGGTGCGCACTTATTCCAGCAATTACCGCTACCCGCGCGGTTTCACGGTCAGCACCGAGGACATTGACCACGTGGAGGACATGCTGGAAAACGTGACGGTGAACGACGTGCGCATGATCGTGGCGACCGATTCCAGCGCCATTCTGGGGATTGGCGACCAGGGCTTTGGTGGCATGGCGATCAGCATTGGCAAGCTCTCGCTGTACACGGCGGCGGGCGGCGTGGGCCCCGACAAGACGCTGCCCGTGGAGCTGGACGTGGGCACCAACCGCCAGGACCTGATTGACGACCCCCTGTACCTGGGCGTGCACCACCCGCGCCTGACGGGGGCCGCCTACGACGAGTTTCTGGACGCGTTCGTGGAAGCCGTGTCGCAGCGCTACCCCAAGGCGATCATTCAGTGGGAGGACTTCAGCCGGGGCACCGCCTTCCGGGTGCTGGAGCGCTACCGCCGGGTCATTCCGTCCTTCAACGACGATATTCAGGGCACCGGGGCCATGGCGCTGGCCGGGCTGCTGGGCGCGGCGCGCATCAAGGGCGAGCGCCTCTCGGATCAGGTGTTCGTGGTGGTGGGCGCGGGCGCGGCGGGCATTGGCGTGGCCATGGCCATCCGCCAGGGGCTGCAGGGGCAGGGCCTGAGTCCCGAGGCAGCGGGGGCGCGCGTGTACGTGGTGGACCGCCACGGCCTGCTGATGCACGGCCAGCCGGACCTGGAACCCCAGCAGCTGGGCTTTGTGCGCAGCCGCGACGAGGTGGCGCACTGGCGCTTTGAGGGCGAGTACCCCTCCATGCACGACGTGATCGTGAATGCCCGGGCCACCGCCCTGCTGGGCTTTACCGGCGTGCCGGGCCTGTTCAAGCAAGAGAGCATCCAGGCCATGCTGGCGCACACGTCCCGGCCCATCGTGTTTCCGCTGAGCAACCCCAGCAGCCATGTGGAAGCCCGCCCCGCCGACCTGATTCACTGGACCCGGGGCGGCGCCATCATCGCGTCGGGCAGTCCGTTTCCCGATGTGGAGTACGAGGGCCGGCGCTTTCCCGTGGGCCAGGGCAACAACGCCTTTATCTTTCCGGGGCTGGGCTTCGGGGCGGTGGCCAGCCGCGCCCGCGAGATCACCGACAACATGGTGATGGAAGCCGCGCGCACCCTGGCTGAATTCACCGAGCGCTACGGCGAGCGCGTGTACCCGCCCATTGCCGACCTGCGCGAACTGAGCATCCGCGTGGCCGTGAACGTGGCCCTGCAGGCCATCCGCGACGGGGTATGCGCCGAGCGCCGCATCCGCAACATGACCCCGGAAGAACTGGAGGCCGTGATCCGGGACCGGGCGTGGCAGCCGCGCTACCTGCCGCTGCGAAGGGCGTAAGAGTGGATGGTTAAAGGGTGATGGTTGATGGAAAAGGGCCTGGGGCGGGTGCCTGGGGACGGGGCAGGGCCACCCTGTGGCTGGTGACCTGTCGTACATTCAGCAGAGATCCGCTTCCATTGTTCAGAGGCGGTCTGTTCTGCCACAGTGTCTGGGCACAGCAGGCCATATTTACCGGAGGACCTATGAAGCCACATGCACTGCGATTCGCTCTGTTTGCCCTGCTCCTGGGCAGCGTCAGTCAGGGGCAGCGCCTTCAGCTGCCTGCTCAGCCGCCCGCGCCCCAGGCCAAGCTGCTGTTTTCCTACGTGGCGTTCCTGTCCACAGATGACCACTTCAATTCCAGCGGCATCCGGCTGCAGAGCGTGGCGGCCATCATTCAGCAGGACCGCGCCAACTACCACGGCATGAAGATGGACGCCTGTGACGGCGCCGAGCGGTACTTCTCCAGCAAGGCCAACCGCGCCGCCCTGAGCAGCATGGTGGCCCGCGCCACGGTGCCTGCCAGCCTGAAGAACCGCATTCTGAACGCCACGCCCGTGGTGAGGGTGTCGGTGTACCGGGGGGCGGCGGCCGATTACGTCACCCTGGCCGAGTTGCCCTCGTCCACCTGTGGCCGGTAGGCCCGGCCGCCGCGCGGCGCCGTGACGGCTCTCCTCCGCCTGCTGGCCCCACTGGCCCTGCTGCTGGGCACCCCGGGCGCCGCCCTGACGGCGCCGGAACGGGCGCAGGTCGCGGCCCTGATCCGGGCTTACCCCGCGTTTCTCAGCCGGGTGGAAGGCAACACGCTGGTCTGGCGGGACGGCACCCGCATGCCCCTGAGCCACAGCCGCGCCGCAACCTATGTGGACCGGCTGAATGCACCGGGCCTGCTGGACCAGCTGGCCACTCCCTACCCTGCTTGTGCCCCGCTGCGGCCCCCGGCCTGGAACGTGGACCCCGGGCGCGTGCGCTTTGAACCGTTCTTCCGCAAGATGTACGGCGCCTCGGCGGCCGAGGTGGAACGCCAGCTGACGAATGTGGACTGGTTCGGGCAGCGGCTGCGGGTGACGCAGGTGAACGGCGCGGCGCAGAGCCTCGCCGCTGTGGCGGCCGAACTGGCCCGGTTGCCGCAGGTCCGGCCGTTTGTTACCCCCAGCGCGGGCACCTTCAACTGGCGCACGATTGCCGGCACGCCGCGCCTGAGCGTGCATGCTTACGGCGCCGCTATTGACCTGAACGTGGCGCGCTCGGCGTACTGGGCCTGGGGCGGCTACCGCGAAGGGCAGCGCGGCATTCCCTACCGCAACGCCTTTCCCCTGGCGCTGGTGCAGGTGTTCGAGCGCCACGGCTGGATCTGGGGCGGGCGCTGGTACCACCACGACACCATGCATTTCGAGTACCGCCCGGAGCTGACAGGACCAGCCCAGTGTGCGGCGGCGCTCAGGGGACAGCCATGACGCAGCGGCGAGAGCACCGCTCTTTTTCCATCCCCACGCTCCCCTCCCCCCTCCAACCCAACCTGCCTTACTGCGCCCCCTTCCCCCGGCCCTCTACACTGGGGCAGTGAAGCGGCGAGTGGTTGAACATCAGCAGTTAAGTGCGTGCAGTCCTGGCTTCCTGTCTTTCCCACTCCCTACTCCCCACACCCCACGCCCCGCCCCGAAGAGGCACCCATGAGCGCCATCTACCAGCGGGCCCGGCCAGTGCGCTGGGAAGACGTGGTGGGGCAGGAACACGTCAAGGACGTGCTGC
The DNA here is from genome assembly GCF_003028415.1 of Deinococcus arcticus. NCBI lineage: Bacteria > Thermotogati > Deinococcota > Deinococci > Deinococcales > Deinococcaceae > Deinococcus > Deinococcus arcticus. The sequence goes on along the minus strand of NZ_PYSV01000008.1, from coordinate 20,181 downwards.
GCGCCGCCCTCTCGCAGGGGCGGGTGGGGCACGCCTACCTGTTCAGCGGCCCGCGCGGCGTGGGCAAAACCACCACCGCGCGCCTGATTGCCATGACCGCCAACTGCACAGGGCCGCTGCCCAAGCCCTGCGGCGAGTGCGACAGCTGCCTGGCCGTGCGCGCGGGCTCGCACCCCGACGTGCTGGAAATTGACGCCGCCTCCAACAACTCGGTGGACGATGTGCGTGACCTGCGCGAGAAGGTGGGGCTGGCGGCCATGCGCGGCGGCAAGAAAATCTACATTCTGGACGAGGCGCACATGATGAGCCGCGCGGCCTTTAACGCGCTGCTCAAGACCCTGGAAGAGCCGCCCGGCCACGTGATTTTCATCCTGGCGACCACAGAGCCGGAAAAGATCATTCCCACCATCCTCTCGCGCTGCCAGCACTACCGCTTTCGCCGCCTGACCCCCGAGGAGATTGCCGGCAAGCTGACCGGACTGGCAGCGCGCGAGGGCGTGAGCGCCGAGCCCGCCGCTCTGGCCCTCATTGGCCGCCTGGCCGACGGCGCCATGCGCGACGGTGAGAGCCTGCTGGAGCGCATGCTGGCGGCCGGCAACGCCATTACCCGCACGGGCGTGGAAGAGGCGCTGGGCCTGCCCCCCGGCGAGCGGGTGCGCGCCGTGGCGGCGGCCCTGGTGAGCGGCGATGCGGGCGCGGCTCTGCAGGGTGCCGGGGCCCTGTACCGCGACGGCTTTGCGGCCCGCACCGTCGTGGAGGGACTGGTCTCGGCCCTGGGCGCCGCGCTGCACGCCGAACTGGGCCTGGGCGGCGAACGCCTGGAGGGTGCCGACGTGCCCCGGTTGCTGCGCCTGCAAGCGGCCCTGGACGAGCAGGAAGCCCGCTTTGCCCGCGCCGCCGATGGCCAGAGCCTGGAACTGGCCCTGACCCACGCCCTGCTGGCCGCCGATGGGAGCCAGGGCGCTGGCCTGGGCAATGCCGGGGGCGCCGCCGTGCCCGCCGAGCTGACCCAGCGCCTCAACCGACTGGAAAAGGAACTGGCCAGCCTGAAAGCCGCGGGGGGGCGGTCCGGCGCCCCGCTGGCCGAGCCCCCACCCCGGGCGGCAGCCCCGGCTGGTCCGGCCCCGGTGCGCGCCGCCGTGCAGGCGGCGGCCGAAGAGGCGGGCGTGCCACTCCCCGCCCCGCAGGGCAACTGGGCCGACGTGCTGCGCCAGGCCAGCATGCAGCTCAAGGCGTACCTGAAACCGGCCCGCATGCACGCCGAAGCCGGCTACGTGAGCCTGAGTTACGATGAAAAGAACAAGTTTCATGCCAAGCAGTTGGCCGGCAAGTTTGACGAGGTGGGCGCGCTGGTGCTGCGGGTGTTTGGCCCGGTCACCTTTGAACTCGTGGCGCCCGAAGGCGGACGGCGGGTGAAGCTGGGGGGAAACCCTGACGGGGGCGCGGCGCCCCCCGCCCCCCCCAGCCCTGCCCCCCCCAGCCCTGCCCCCCACAGCCCCGCTGCCAGCGCCCCGGTGAACCGGCCGCCCGCCCAGTCCCCACCTGCCCCGGCGGCGCCCGAGATTGCGCCCTTCGAGCCGGGCCGGGGGACGCCGCCGCGCCGCGCCGCCCGTGGCCCGGAGGTTGAGCCGCTGGAACAGAACGCGCCCGCGGCGAGTGCGCCCCGGGCCACGCCGCAGCCCGCCAGCACGTCGCCCCGGCCGGCGGGCGTGGCGACCCTGCCCCCGCCGCTGCCTGAGCGGCCCCTGCCCGCACGGGCTCCCGCCGAACGGCGGGTGCCGCCCGCCAGCCCCGACGACGTGGCCCCGGCCCCACTGCCGGTGGCCGACATCCCGTGGGACGACCACGCCGCGCAGCCGCCCCGCCCCCCCGCCGATGCCCAGGGCGGCGACCGGGTGCCGCCCCCCACCGCCCGCGAGCCTTACATCGTGGAGGCCATTACCGAAGAACCCGACTGGGACGCCTTCGGAGCCCCGGTGACCGAAACAGGCCCCCCGCTGGAAGACGCGCCGTTTGCCGAATACAGTGTGCCGCGCCCGCCGCCCCGGCCCGCGCCGGCCCCCGCCGCCGTGCCCACAACGGCCGCCGCCCCCCCGGGGCGCCCCGGCGACATCCGCGCGCATCCCATGTACGAGGACATCCGGGCCCGCTTCAGTGGCCGCGTGCGCGAAATTGGCAAGAACCGCAACACACCTGCGGCGGCGGCCACCGAGGACGGAGGCGACGAGGAATAGGCGCAGCCCAGGATGAGACGCCCCGCCCCCGTCACCCCAAGCGAAAGGCCCGCTCAGATGCAGCGGGCCTCCAGACTTCAAGCAAGCTTCAGATGTCGGCGCACAGGGGGACCACGGCCAGTGCGTTGGCCTCATGCACGTTGATGTACGCGGCGGTGCTCAGCGTGCTGGTGTCCTGCAGGCCCTTGAGGGTCAGCGTGCCGTTGGGGCTGGCGGGCATGGCCATGCCGATGGTGGAGGGGGTGCCCACGATGGGGCCGCTGGAGGCGCAGTCGCCCGTGCCCGCCGGGGCCGCCGCGCCGCGCGCGTGGTAGTGGGCCACGTAGCTCACGCCGGGCTTCAGGCCGGTCATGGTCAGCACGGTGCGGCGGTCGCCCCCCGTGAGGTCCACGTAATCCACCGTGCCCGCAGCGGCTGTGTAGCCGGAGCCTGTCGTGGTGTTCAGCTGGGCGGTGAAGGTGGCCTTGCGGGTGGTCCCGGAGACATCCGGGGCGCGGTTCATGTTGCAGGAAGCCAGAGCGACCGAACCCACAAGCGCCAGAAGCAGTTGCTTTTTCATAACAAACCTCCTTGAAGTGTCAGCCGTACGGGCAGGCTAACACCGCGCCCAGCGCTGGGCCGCCGCCCCTGCCCCTGAGCCTTTCTTCATGAACTTCACATGGCTCAGCCGGTGGAATGGCCTGGGTCACGCCTCAGGCCTCTGGCCGCAGCCCAGGCGCGCCGGCAGGGTCCATGAAGGGCAGCCGGGGGGCAAATGCTCTAGCCTGCCGGACACGATCATGGCTCTCTTTCTCTCTGGCCGCGCCGCCCTTCTGTCTCTTGTGCTGGGGGTGGGTGCGGGCGCGCAGACCCCGGCCACACCGCCCGCCCCGCCCCCTGGCGCCGCGCTGCGCGGCCTGTGGGTGGACGCCTTCGGGCCAGGGCTGCATACCCCGGCCCAGGTGAAAAAAACGGTGGACGACGCCGCGCAGCTGGGCATGAACACCCTGTTTGTGCAGGCCATTCGCCGCGCCGATTGCCTGTGCCTGAAGGCCAGCGTGCCCCCGGTGTCCGACCCCGAGCTGGCGCCCGGCTTCGATCCTCTGGCAGCGGTGACGGCGCAGGCGCACGCCCGGGGCCTGAAGGTGATTGCCTGGATCAGCGTCACGGGCGCGGCCAACACCGCCAAACCCAACACCCGCCCCGGGCATGTGTTCCGGGCGCATGGCCCGGCCGCCGGGGCCGCCTCGTGGCTCTCACGCCGCCCGGACGGCAGCTGGCAGGAAGGCCGCGACGCGTGGCTGGACCCCGCCATTCCCGAAGCGGCAGACTTCATGGCCCAGGCCGCCCTGAGTCTCGTGCGCCAGTACCCGGTGGACGGCGTGCAGCTGGACCGCATCCGCTACCCCGATGGCGGCGCCTGGGGCTACGATCCCAAGACCCTGGCCCGCTACCGCGCCGAGACCGGCCGCCCCGGCATGCCCGCGCCCGGCGATCCCCTGTGGCAGGGCTGGAAACGCCAGCAGGTGTCGAATCTGGTACGGCGCATTGCCCTGGAAACCAAGGCCGTCAGCCCCAGGCTGTGGGTGAGTGCCGCCACCATCACGTACCAGACGCCGCCCGCCGACCTGGCCGCCTTTCAGAAGACGCGCACCTACGCCGACGTGCTGCAGGACTGGCCCGGCTGGATGCGCGCCGGGTGGCTGGACCTGAACGTGCTGATGAACTACAAACGCGACGCCCTGCCGCAGCAGACAGGCTGGTTTGACGGCTGGAACGCCTTTGCGCGCCGGGTGGCGGTCCGCACAGATGGCACTCCGGTGGCGGTGGCCTCGGGCACGGCCATGTACCTGAATTCGCCCGCCGTGACCGCCGCGCAGGCGGCGCGCGCCCTGAACGCGGGCCTGGGCTGGGTGGGGTATTCCTACCGCACGCCCACCCTGGACGTGTACGGCGAGCGCCAGACAGCCACCCAGGGCCTGCGGGCCGTGGGCACGCTGCTGCGCGCGCCCGGCGGCGCCCTGAACGGTGTTCAGCCCTGGACCGAGGCGGCGCCGGTCGCCCGGGGCCTGCTGGGCCGGGTGACGGGCGTGGCGGTGCCCGGCGGACGGCGCGTGCAGGCGTGGCAGGGCGGCGTCCTGGTGGCCGAGGCCGACACCGACGGGGGCGGCCACTACGGCTTTGCGGCGCTGCCCCCCGGGCCCACCGAGGTGCGGGTGGGCGGCCAGCGCTGGACCGACACCGTGCCCGCCGAGGGTGTGGTGCGCCTGCCGGACCTGCTGCTGCGCGACCTGAAGGCGGTGCCCGCCGCTCCCGTGCCGGCCCTGCCCCCCGCGCGGCCGTAGACGGGAGCGCCGGTCCGGACCGGGCGTCTGGCAGAGTGGAACGGCCTGCCCAGCCCCAGCCGGTACACTCGCCGCATGAGTGAACCGCAGCACGCAACCGATGGCCTCTCGCCCCTGGAATTCCGGCAGACGCTGGGGCGCTTTGCCAGCGGCGTGACCATCATCACCGCCGCCGACGGCACCGAGCGCCGGGGCATGACCGCCAGCGCCTTTGTGTCGGTCAGCCTGCAGCCGCCCCTGATTCTGGTGAGCGTGGACAACCGCGCCCAGATGCATGCCCTGCTCTCGCGCCCGGAGGTCACGCACTTTGGGGTGAGCGTGCTTTCGGCCGCGCAGCGGCACCTGAGTGACCACTTTGCCGGGCGCCCGGGCCCCGAGGAGCTGGTGCCCTGGTTCGAGCACGAGGGCCTGCCGCTGATTGGCGGCGCGGTGGCGCAGCTGGTGTGCCGCAAACACGAGGTCATCCCGGCGGGCGACCATACCCTGTATCTGGGCTTCGTGGCCTACAGCCGCTACACCGACGACGACCCCCTGGTGTATTTCCGGGGCCAGTACCACGAACTGGGCTAAAGGAATCCCCCGCACAATCTGACCGGGCGCCCGGCGGGGCCTGGGCTAGACTCGGGTGCATGATTCGCCTCGCCATCCTTGCGGACCTGCACGCCAATCTGGCGGCCACGCTCGCAGTTCACGCAGACCTTCAGCGGCGCGGCCTCACCGACATCTGGGTGCTGGGCGATCTGGTGGGCAAGGGCCCGCGCCCGCGTGAGGTGGTGGACTGGACGCAGGCCCACGCCACGCGCGTGATTCAGGGCAACTGGGACGCCCGGGTGGCCGGCGCCACCCACCGCCCCCAGGACCTGTGGCCGCGCAGCAAGCTCAGCCCCGCCGCTCTGACCTACCTCTCCGAGTTGCCTTACGGCATTGAGGAGCAGTTTGGCGGCGCGTGGTGGCGCTTTGTGCATGCCAGCAGCCGGGGCCTGTTTCACCGCCTGTATCCGCACAGCAGCCTGCACGACCAGCTCGAAGCCTTTGCGCCCAACGCGCAGTTTGGCCTGAAAGAGCACGCCGACGCCCTGGTGTACGCCGACATGCACGAGGCCCTGATGCTGGATGTGGAGGGCCGGCCCCTGATCAACTGCGGCAGCGTGGGCAATCCCCTGGATTCCACGCTGCCCTGCTATCTGGTGCTGGAATTCGATCCCCATAGCCCGGCCCACAGCGCCACCTACGTCCGGCTGACCTACGACCGCGACGAGGAAATTGCCGCCGCCGAGGCCAGCGACATGCCCTTTATCCGCGAGTACATTGCCGAGCTGCTGACCGGGGCGTACCAGAAGCGGCGGGCCCGGACGGGAGAGTAAGGGTAGCGCGGGCAGCGGTGAACAGCTGTCTTTTGCCGCGCCCTGCCTCCGGCGCCCCGCGCACCCTTTTTAAGGAACGGCGGTCCACATCTGGCAGGCGCCCGACACCTGCTTTGCCCGCGCACTGCCTCCCGCGCCCTGCGCACCATTTACAATGCCCCCCATGACTGACCTGTACCAGGCCGACGGCTTTGCCCCCACCCCCGAACTGGCCGCCGAGCGCCAGACGCGCTTTTCGCAGGCCCCCGAACTGGGCCAGGGCATCGAGCCCGGCAAGCAGTACCGCGCGGTGCTGGAGACCAGCAAGGGCCGCCTCGTGGTGGAGCTGTACCCCGACGACGCCCCGGTGACGGTCAACTCGTTCGCGTACCTGCTGCGCCACCACTATTACGACGGCATCAAGTTTCACCGCGTGATTGACGGCTTCATGGCGCAGGCAGGCGACCCCACCGGCACCGGCGCGGGCGGCCCCGGCTACGACTTTGAAGACGAGCCCAACGGCCACCGCCACCGGGGCAAGGGCATCCTGAGCATGGCGAACCGGGGGCCCAACACCAACGGCAGCCAGTTTTTCATCACCTTTACCGATACGCCGCACCTGGATGGCCGCCACACGGTCTTCGGCAAAGTGGTGGAAGGCCTGGACGTGCTTGACCGCCTCACGCGCATCCAGCCGGGCATGGGCGGCACCCCGGACGTGATTGAACAGGCGTACCTGGTCGAGAAGTGAGGTGATGGGTGATGGAAGCAGGTTGATGGTCAAAAGCCATCAACCTGCTTCTCTCTTCTGCCCTCCCGGCCCAAAAAAGTTGATGGCCGGAGCACCCCCGACCATCACCCATCACCTCTCAACCATCTCCGTCAGTTCTTGCTGCCACCCTCAAAGGCCGCCTTGAACTTCTGCAGGTCCTCGGCGATCTGCTGGCTGGGCTCCTCGCCAAACAGCTTGGCCACGGCCGCGCCCAGGGGGCCGGCGGGCGGGCGGTAGGACAGGGCCACGTGCACGCGGGTGCCGCCGCCGGGCAGCTCTTCAAACTGCACGCTGCCGGCGTTGTCCACGGTGGCGCCAGGAAGCGAGTGCCAGCCGATGCGCTGCCCCGGCTTATCATTCACGATTTCGGCTTCCCACTCCACGTGGGTGCCCAGGGGCGCCTTGGCCACCCAGCGGCTGCGCTTCTCGTCCAGCTCGGTCACGCTTTCCAGGTGGCTCATCACGTGGGGCAGGTTTTCCAGCTTGCGCCAGTAGTCGTACACCTGCTGGGCGGGGCGGTCAATGACCACGCTGTGCTCCACGAAAATGGGCTTGGCGGCCGCCGCGCTGCCACTCAGGCCCGCCGCCGCCATCACGGGGTCATTGCCGGTGGCGGCGCGGTAGGCGAGGTAACCGCCCACAGCGGCCATCCCCAGGCCCAGAAGCCCGCGCTTGCGCAGGCCCATCAGCAGCAGGGCGCCGCCGGCGGCCCCACTGATCATGCGGCCCTGGTCCATCCCTGCCATTCCTGTGCTGCTCTCGCTGGTGCTGTTGCTGCTGCTGTTCGTCATGATTCCCTCCGTGCGGGCAGTGTATGAGTTGGCCCGGGGCAAGCGCGTGAAGCGAGCCCCAACGAAGATTAAGGGCTCTGGGCGACTGGCGGGCCCCAGGGTGCGGCCTGGGGGGATGCTCAGGTGGTTGTGGGGCCCAGTTCATCCCCGCTGCCCGCCGAGGGGTCGCCGCTGCGGCGCTCCTCGATCTCCTGCGTGGCCGCCTGATCGCTGGCAGTGGCCGGGCCGCCCTGCAGGCTGGGGTCCAGATTGGTGTTGGCGCCGTGGGTACTGTGGTCGTTGCCGGTGTGGTTGGCCATGGTTTCGGGGGTGCTGGTCTGTGTGGGCTTGCGCTCGTCCATAGGGCCCTCCTGTGGGCCTCATCCTGAGCGGCGCGCGCCGGGAGCGGGTGTGCGGGCCCTCAGGGTCTCCTTATGCGGCTGTGGGGGCCTGGGGCCGCTGGACCAGCGCCGGCGAGGTGACCGGCGGACCTCTGGCGGCCCGGGCCGAACGCCGCGCCCCGGCGCTCTATGCTGGCGGGCGTATGCGCGCGCCTGTGCCCGGCCGACTGGACGCCCTCTCGCTGGGGGCCATTCTGGTGACCATCGTGTTCTGGGCCTCGGCCTTTGCTGGCATTCGCGCGGGGCTCGAAGCGTTCTCGCCGGGCCACGTCACCCTGTACCGCTTTCTGGTGGCCAGCGCCGCACTGGGCCTGTACGCCGTGGCCGCCCGTCTTCCACTGCCCCCCATGGGCGACCTGGGCCGCATCGCGCTGCTCAGCTTCTCGGGCATCACGCTGTACCACATCTGCCTGAACTACGGCGAGGTCAGTGTGCCCGCCGGCACAGCCAGTCTGCTGATTGCCGCGGGGCCGGTGATGACAGCCCTGCTGGCCACCCGGTTTGCCGGCGAACACCTGAATGCGCTGGGCTGGCTGGGCACCCTGATCAGCCTGGGCGGCGTGGCGCTGATCGTGCTGGGCAGCGGCCAGAGCCTGCAGTTCACCCAGGGCGCGCTGCTGATTCTGGCCGCTGCCCTGTTCACCAGCCTGTATTTCGTGTTTCAGAAACCGCTGCTCACGCGCATGAATCCGCTGCATTTCACGGTCTGGTCGCTCATTCTGGGCACGTTGCCCATGCTGATCTTCCTGCCGGGCTTTGGCACGGCGCTGGCCCAGGCGCCGCTCCCGGCCCACCTCGCCCTGGTGTACATCGGGCTGTTTCCGGCGGCGCTGGCGTACCTCACCTGGACCTTCGCCCTGGCGCGCGTGGGGGCAGCCACCACCACCTCATTTCTGTATGTCTCGCCGGTGTTTGCGGTGCTGATCGCGTGGCTGTGGCTGCGCGAGGTGCCCACGCCCCAGGCGCTGCTGGGGGGCGCCATCGCCGTGGCGGGCGTGGTGCTGGTGAACACGCGGGGCCGCCCCGTGCCGGCCCCCACCCCCCCGGCCGAGGTCCGGGTATGACCCCGGCCCATCCCCCGCTGGCCGTGCAGGACATCACCGTGCGGCTGGGCGGCGAGGTCATTCTGGACGGCGTGACGCTGGACGTGCAGCGCGGCGAGTTCCTGGCCCTGATTGGCCCGTCCGGCGGGGGCAAAAGCACGCTGCTGCGGGTGCTCGCCGGACTGCTGAGGCCAGGGGGGGGCACGGTTCACATCGCCACGCCGCCCGCCCTGGTGTTTCAGGACTACCGCCTGCTGCCCTGGCGCACGGCGCTGCGCAACGTGGCCCTGCCTGCCGACCTGGGCACCGGCGGCGGCCTGGCCCCCGACGAGGCGCTGAAGATGGTGGGCATGGAGGCGTATGGGCCCTACTTTCCCGCGCAGCTCTCGGGCGGCATGCGCGCCCGCGTGGCGCTGGCCCGCGCCCTGGCCCAGAGCGGCGACGTGCTGCTGCTGGACGAACCCTTTGCGGCCCTGGACGCCCTGGTGCGCGAGCGCTTCAACGCCGAGTTGCGCCACCTGCACGAAAAGACCGGGCGCACCACGGTGCTGGTCACCCATTCCATCCGGGAAGCGGTGTGGCTGGCCGACCGGGTGGCGGTGCTGCGCGGCGGTAAGATCGTGGAACTGCTGGACACGCGCGGCGAGGGCCGGGTGAGCGCCTACACCGACGGTCTGGAAGCGCACCTGCGCGCCGTGCTGGGCACCGGCGACAGCACCCGCCTGCGGCTGGGCAGCCGCCCCGCGCCCAGCCGCGCCTGGGTGCTGCCGGTGGCTGCGGTGGCGCTGGCCCTGGCGCTGTGGACCTGGGGCGCGGCGCGACTGGACCAGCCCTTCTTGCTGCCCACGCCCGGCGCGGTGTGGCAGGAAGCGGTCAGGACGGCCCCGGCCCTGGCCAGCGCCTTCTGGGTCACGGTGCGCACCGCGCTGCTGGGCACGCTGCTGGGCGCCCTGGCCGGCGTGCTGATCGGCTACCCACTGGCCCGGTGGCGGGCGCTGGAACGCTTTCTCAGCCCTTTTCTGGTGGCCTCGCAAAGCACGCCCATCGTGGTGCTGGCGCCGCTGCTGGTGTCGTGGCTGGGCTTTGGCTTCTTGCCGGCGCTGGTGGTCTCGGCGCTCAGCGCGCTGTACCCCATTCTGGTGGCCACCCTGGTGGGGGTGCGCGAACTGGAAGCCACCTACCACGAACTGTTCAGTTCCCTGCGCGCCACGCGCTGGCAGCGCCTGACCCGGCTGGAATTGCCCGGCGCTCTGCCGGTGCTGCTGGGGGGCCTGCGTCTGGCGGCCAGTCTGGCCCTGATTGGCGCGGTGGTGTGGGAATTTGTGGACCCCAATCAGAAGGGCCTGGGGCTGGCCGTGCAGGTGGCGGGCGTGTACCAGAACAAGGCCGGGCAGTTTGCCGCCATTGCCCTGCTGGTGGCCTACGGAGTGCTGGTGTACCTGCTCATTACCGGGCTGGAGCGCCGCGTGATGCGCCGCCGGGGCCGGTAGACGGGCGCGCGGGCGCCGGACGCTCTGAAGACTCTATAGGCATTCATCCTCTCTGCCGCCCGGGCGTCCCTGTACTCTGGCCGCCATGAACAGACCGCTGGTGTGCGTGGGGGCGCTGGTGTGGGGCCCAGAGAACCGGGTGCTGCTGGTGCGCACCACGAAGTGGCGTGGCCTGTGGGGTGTGCCGGGCGGCAAGGTGGAGTGGGGCGAGACCCTGGAAGCGGCCGTGCGGCGTGAACTGGCCGAGGAGGTGGGCCTGCACCTGAAAAACGTGCGTTACGCCCAGACCCAGGAAGCGGTGCTGAGCGAGGAATTCCACAAACCGGCCCACATGCTGCTGGTGGACTTCTTTGCGGCCACCGACGACACTGCCATCACCCCGAACGAGGAAATTGCCGAATGGGCCTGGGTCCCGCTGGCACAGGCCCCCAGCTATCCGCTGAACACCGTGACCCGCACGCTGGTGGCCCTGGCCGCCCAGGCGGCGCGGGCATGAGGCCCGCGCGCGGCACGGCGCTGGTGACAGGCGCGGCGCGCGGCATTGGGCGGGCCCTGGCGGTGGCGCTGGCCGGGGAGGGCTTTGATGTCGCCGTGCATTACCACCGCAGCGCCGCCGATGCCCAGGAAACAGCGGCGCTGTGCCGCGCCCGGGGCGTGCAGGCCCTGACCCTGCCGGCCGACGTGACCGTGCCGGCCCAGGCCCGCGCCCTGGTGCAGCAGGCGCACGGCGCCTTTGCCGGGAGCGGCGGGCTGGCCGTGCTGGTGAACAACGTGGGCAACTATATTCACCGCCCGCTGCTGGACCTGACCGATGAGCAGTGGGCCGACATGCTGGGCAGCAACCTCACCGCCACCTTCGCCACCTGCCAGGCGGCGGCGCCGCTGCTGCGGGCCCGGGGCTGGGGCCGCATGGTTAACCTGGGCTATGCAGGCGCGGCGCAGCTGGTGGCGCGCCCCGGCATCGTGCCCTACGCCATTGCCAAGGCGGGGGTGCTGCAGCTATCGCGCTCGCTGGGGCAGGTGCTCGCGGGCAGCGGGGTCAGCGTGAATGTGGTCAGCCCCGGCGTGATCGAAACGAGCGTCAGTCAGCCGGTGGCTCAGATTCCGGCGGGCCGGGTGGGCACCGTGCAGGAGGTGGTGGACGCCGCGCTGTATTTCGTGCGGGCCAGCGACTACGTCACCGGCCAGGAACTGGAAGTGGCCGGCGGCTGGAATCTGTAAAGACCAGCACTCGGGCGCCGCCACAGGCAGAACCGGCGGGGTGGCCTGCCACAGGACGCGGTGCTGGCACCTTCTCTGGACCTGAAGCTTTCGGCTGTCTTCAGGTAGTCCTGAACTCGCACACCCCCTGACTGCCGCGGGTGGAGCCTCAGGCATTGGCCGAATTCGGAAGCCGTGTCAACCGGGCCTATAGAGCGGCAATGAACAGCAACAGGGCAAGCTCCAGCCCCTCTGCACGCCGCAAGGCTGCTCATACAGGGTGAGGACACCTGTCCTTTCCCTCACCCTAAACCGAGAAAAAGACACGGTTTCTGAGGATCATTCCCGCCGTAAGTTTCAATTGCCAATTCAAAAGGCACTCTACCTTGCGGAGAGCAGGCTCCTAGACAGGCGAGTATGTGAGAAACATGAGGATCAACTCATCTGTTCGAAGGCACAAAACACCCGTCTCTTTATTCGGGACAGAGCGTTTTGCGCTTGCAGCGGGACGGAAGCCTTCATTTTGAACTCAGGGTGTACCAATTCTCTGTCAGAGTTCTGTCATTCATCCAATGGCAGTGCGGGATGCGTATGATTTGCAAAGTTCCCAAATTTACTTGACAGAAGCGCCCGGCCGTGTCAGCGGTTCGTGGATGTTGTCGCTTCGCTGCTCAGGCCGTGGAACAGCCCAGGAGGTTTCCCATGAACGCACGTCTTGCTTCCTCTGCCCTTGGTACCCTTGCCCTGACCCTGCTGCTGGCCGCCTGCGGCAGCCAGACCGCCACCCCCCAGGCCAGTGACACGGCCCGTACCCGCACGCTTGCCCCCCTCCTGGGCACCAGCAACCCCGAGGCGATTGCCGGGCAGTACATCGTGGTCTTCAGCGAAGGCGCCGCAAGCAACCTGAGCGCCCAGAGCGCCAGCGGCCTGATTCAGAGCCTGAACCTCGACCCCCAGGGCGTGACCATTCAGCACATTTACGGCGCGGCCCTGAACGGCTTTGCGGCCAAGCTGAGCGAGCAGAACCTGCAGGCCCTGCGCAGCGATCCCCGCGTGAAGTACATCGAGCAGGACGGCGTGATGCGCGCCACCGCCACCCAGACCGGCGCCACCTGGGGCCTGGACCGCATTGACCAGCGCAACCTGCCGCTGGACGGCAACTACGTGTACAACTCCACCGCCAGCGGCGTGAAGGTGTACATCATTGACACGGGGATCAACACGGCGCACAGCAACTTTGGTGGGCGCGCGGTTTGGGGCACGAACACCACAGGCGACGGCAACAACTCCGACTGCCAGGGGCACGGCACGCACGTGGCCGGCACCGTGGGGGGCAGCACCTGGGGCGTGGCCAAGGCCGCCACGCTGGTGGCTGTGAAAGTGCTGAACTGCCAGGGCTCCGGCAGCAACTCCGGCGTCATTGCCGGCGTCAACTGGGCCGTCACCAACAAGGGCAGCGCGACGGCCGTGGGCAACATGAGCCTGGGCGGCGGGGCCAGCCAGGCCGTGGACGACGCCGTGAACAACGCCGCCAGCAAGAACCTGATCATGGCTGTGGCCGCGGGCAACGAGAACCAGAACGCCTGTAACGTCTCGCCGGCCCGCGCCGCCAGCGCGATCACCGTGGGCAGCACCACGAACACGGACGCCCGCAGCTCCTTCTCGAACTTTGGCACCTGCGTGGATATCTTCGCCCCCGGCAGCAACATCACCTCCACCTGGATCGGCTCCACCTCCGCCACCAACACCATCTCCGGCACCTCCATGGCCTCCCCCCACGTGGCGGGCGCCCTGGCCCTGCTGGTGGCTGGCGGCAACACCACGAACAGCGCCGCCACCAGTGCCTTGATCAATGCTGCCACCACGGGCAAGGTGACGGGCGCGGGCACCGGCAGCCCCAACCGCCTGCTGTTCACCGGCACCGGCGGCACCACGCCGCCCCCCACGGGTGGCACCACCACCTACACCGGCAGCGTGTCGCGGGGCACCTTCAGCTACCAGCCCGGCACGGCTGGCTTCTCCTACGCGGGCGGCACCCTCAAGGGCAACCTCAGCGGCCCCTCGGGCACCGACTTTGACCTGTACCTGCAGCGCTACAACGGCTCCTCGTGGGTGGATGTGGCGGCCAGCGAGGGCGCCAGCAGCACCGAGGCCATCACCTTCACGGCCAGCAGCGGCACCTACCGCTGGGAGGTCTACGGCTACTCCGGCTCGGGTTCCTACACCCTGGTTGAAACGAAGTAAGTCCAGCCGGGAGGCGTCTGCGTGACGCCTCCCGCTGCTTTGGGCCCCCCCTGCCGCCTCTCTCCTGCGCCCTTCCCGAGGTCTGTCATGTTCAAACCCCTGCACGCTCTGCTGTCGGCTGTCGGTCTGCTCGCCCTGTCTGCCTGCTCCACGCAGGCCACCCCCGACGCGGCGGTGCTGCCCCAGGAGACGGTCACGGTCACCGGAACAGAAAAGGCATTTACCGATGATCTGAGCAGCCAGATTGTGTATGGCGTGGTGACCAACGTGACCAACCGGCCGTACCAGGTCAGCGTGACGCCCAGCAACTCCATGAGCGGCTGGTGCGGCGGCACCCTGATCAGCTCCACCTGGGTGCTGACGGCCGCGCACTGCGTGGACGGCTACAGCGCCTCGCAGATGCGGGTGCGCGCGGGCATCAACGACCTGACCACCAGCACCGGGCAGCTGCGCACCGCCGCGCAGATTGTCATGCACCCCAGCTACAACCGCAGCACCAACGCCAACGACATCGCCCTGGTCCGGGTGTCGGCGTTCACCCTGGGCAGCACCGTGCAGCCCGCCGCCCTGCCCAACAACGCCACCGAAAGCGTGCTGGACGTGAACGGCAAGTTCGCCGTCGTCAGCGGCTGGGGCAAGACCGAAACCGGGTCTTCCAGCCCGCGCGCCCTGCGTGAAGTCAGCATTCCCATCACCCCCACGGGCAGCGACTGCGGCAGCCGCCCCGCCAACACCATCTGCGGCAAGTACTACCAGGGCAAGGATTCCTGCAACGGTGACAGCGGTGGCCCGCTGGCCGCGCGCTACAACAACAAGTTCTATGTGCTGGGCGCCGTGTCCTACGGCCCGGCCGAGTGCCGTGGGTACGGGGTCTACACCCGCGTGAACGGCTTTATCAACTGGATTTACAGCTACACCGGCATCAGCGCGCAGTAAGCGCCGCCCTGCCCCCGCGCCCCCGGCTCCACACGGCCGGGGGCCCTGCTTTGTGGTGGGCAGGGCTGTGGGCAGAGCCTGCCCCGCCGAAAATGGGGGCGATGCCTGTTCTGTCCCCTGTCCTTGCGCCCCTGACCACCCACGCCGGGGCCACCGCCCACCTGTCGCGCGATCCGGTGATGGCGGCCGTGATCGCGCGGGTGGGCGAGTTGCCGGTGTTCGCCCCCACGACCAACCCTTTTGCCACCCTCATCCGCAACGTGACGGGCCAGCAGCTGAGTGTCAAGGCCGCGGCCACCATCTACGCCCGCCTGGAAACGCTGCTGGGCGAGGTGACCCCAACCACGCTGCTGGACGCAAACCCCGAGGCCCTGCGCAGCGCCGGGCTCTCCTGGGCCAAGGTGCGCACCGTCCAGGCCATAGCCCAGGCAGCGCACACCGGCACGGTGGATTTCGCGCACCTGGGCACCCAGCCCGACGAGGCGGTGATTGCCGCCCTGCTGCCGCTGCCCGGCATAGGCCGCTGGACCGGCGAGATGTTTCTGATGTTCGGCTTGGCGCGCCCGGACGTGTTCAGTATGGGCGACCTTGCCCTGCGCCAGGGGCTGACGCGGCTCTACCCCGGCACGCCCGCCGCCGAGGTTCTCTCCGGCTGGCAGCCCTACCGCACCCTGGCCGCGCGCTACCTGTGGGCCGAGGGCGCACTGAACCGGGGCGGCGGGGCGCCGGTCTGAAGGCCCCGCCGCCTGCCCGCCCCTGCCCCGGTGCTCTCCCCTGCTAGCCTGCGCATATGCCTGAACACCCCAACTGGGCGACCCTGACCGAGGACGAGACCCAGCCGTGGCAGACCCTGGAATCCCGGGTGCTGGTCACGGGGTTCCGCACCGTTTTTGAGGACCGGGTGCGCCTGGACAGCGGCGTGGAAACCCTGTACCAGTACCGCCCCCGGGGCCCGCGCGCCGTCTTCGTGCTGCCGGTCACGGCGCGCGGCGAGGCGGTGCTGATTCGACAGTACCGCTACCCCCTGCGCGCCACCGTGACCGAGGTGGTGGCCGGCGGCGTGGAGCGCGGCGAGGACCTGCACGCCGCCGCCGCGCGTGAACTGCAAGAAGAGGTGGGCGGCGCAGCGGCCGAGTGGCTGGCGCTGCCGGGCTTTTACCCCCAGCCCAGCATCAGTGGGGTGGTGTTCTATCCCTTTGTGGCCCTGGGCGTGACACTGGGGGCCCCGGCGCACGAGGCCACCGAGACCATTGAGCGCGTGGTGCTGCCGCTGCGGGACGCTTACGAGCTGCTGGAGCGCGGCGGCATTCAGGACGGCGCCAGCAGCCTGACCCTGTGGCATGCCCGCGCGGCGCTGCAGGCGCGGGGGCTACTCTGAGCGAAGAGGCCCCTGCCAGAGTGCCCCCGCCCTACACCACCCTGGCGGGCCCCTGGCGCGAGGACCTGCTGGTCGAGAACAGCGAATTTCTGGCGTTTGCCGAGCGGGCCGAGACCCCCGCGCAGGCCCTGGCGCAGCTGGCGGCCCTGCGCGAACGTTATCCCGGCGCCACCCACCACTGCTGGGCCTACCGCATAGGCCCGCTGCAGCGCTTTCACGACGATGGCGAGCCCGGTGGCACGGCCGGCGCGCCGCTGCTGAAAGTCATAGACGGCCAGGGCCTGGACCATGTGATGGTGGTGGTGGTGCGCTTTTACGGCGGCGTGAAGCTGGGCACCGGGGGACTGGCGCGGGCCTACAGCGGCGCGGCGGCCGCCTGCCTGCGCGCCGCCCCCAGGATCACAGTTCAGCCACGCCAGACCCTGCGCGTTACGGTGCCGTTTGCTCACCTGGGCCGCCTGTACCACCTGCTGGAAGGCTGCGGAGCCACGCGCGGCGAGGAAACCTATGGCGAGGGCGGCGTGACCCTGCTGGCGGAGCTGCTGCCCGGGGACATCGCCGCTTTCACGGCCGCGCTGCAGGGTGCCACCCGCGGCGAGGCCCACGCCGACCTGACCTGATCCCCCCCCTGCCCCCCCCGGCACGCTACGATGGGCACAGCTCTTCATGTCCAGAACCTCCGCTCCTCCGAACGCCAAGGGCCGCCCAGCCGCCGCTGCGCTGCGGCTGCAGGCCCTGGGCGGCCTCTCGATGGGCGAGTTTCGCAAGGTCAAGTCGCTGCTGCTGCCTGTGATCGTGGCCCTTGAAGGCCCCACCACCCGGCGCCACCTCGCGGCGCTGCTGTGGCCCCGCGCGGCCAAGCCTGAAGTCAGCCTGCGGGTGGCGCTGCACGCCCTGCGTGAATACTGCCCCGAAGCGCTGTGGGGCGAGGAACGGCTGTTCACCGCCCTGCCCTGCGACGCCGCCGAGTTGCTGACCCTGCGCGGCGAAGCCGCCGCCCAGGCCTACACCGGCGCCTTTTTGCCGGACCTGAACGTGAGCGATGTCTCGGCCGAATTCGAGGAGTGGGCCGAACACTGGCGCCAGCGCCTGGCCCGCCACGTGCAGAGCGAGGCCCTGCTGCTGGCCGAACGCAGCGAACCCGGCCGGGCGGCCCACTGGGCCCAGCGCGCCTACGACCTGCCCGGCGCCCCCCCCGCCGAGCCCGATACCCTGCGCCGCCTGCTGGCCCTGAGCGCCCCCGCCAGCGCCCTGGAAGCGGCCCTGCGCACCGAACTGCGCGAATTGACCGGCCGCCGCGCCACCGACGGAATGCCCAGTGCCCGGCGCGCCCCGGCGCCCGCCCGCATGCTGGGGCGCGAGGCCGAACTGGATACCCTGCTGGCCTGGGCGGCGCCGCCCGGTGGAGGCGTGGCGGTGGTGACCGGGCCCGGCGGCATCGGCAAATCCACGCTGGCGCGCGCCCTGCTGCGCGAACTGACGGTGCTGGGGCGCACCGTGTATCTGGTGGACACAGAGGGCGTGGCAGGCGCCAGCGAGGTGGCGGCGCGCCTGGGCGCGGCGCTGCCCGGGTTGGCGCCCGGCCGCGCCGACGACTGGCTGGCGCTGGGGACGGCGCTGACCAGTGGCAGCGTGGTGCTGCTGGACGGCCTGGACAGCCTGGAAGACCCCGAAGAACTGCGCGGCCACCTGACTGGTCTGCCGCAGGTGCGCTGGGTACTGACCGGGCGCCGCTCCCGGCTGGGCCGCGCCCCGGAGGGCGACCTGCTGCTGGCCCTGGGGGGCCTGGAACGCCCGGCCCCCGAAGCCTCGTGGCTGGACACCTCTGTGTGCAGCGCCGTGCAGGTGTTTGTGCGCGAGGCCACCCGGGTGCGGCGCGACTTTGCCCTCACCCCGCAAAACGCCGGGCTGGTCGCCAGCCTGACCCGGCGCCTGCTGGGCCACCCGCTGGCGCTGACCCTGGCCGCGTCGTGGCTGCGGGTGGAGGACCTGCCGGCGGTGCATGACCGGGTGCTGCAGGACGCCGGCGCGCTGCGCACCGAGGGCGGCGACGGTGACGGGCGGCGCGGCCTGCAGCTGGCGGCGGCGCGCTCCTGGGCCATGCTGAGCCCGGCCCTGCAGGCAGCGGCCCTGCGCCTGAGCGTGGGCGCCGACGTTGACCCCGCCGACGCCCCGGCGCTGGGGGTGAGCACCGAGGAGGTGGACGCCCTGCTGCAGCACGCCTTTTTAGAGGCGTACCAGCCCGGGAGTGAACGGCTGCGGCTGTACCCGGCCCTGGACGGCCTGCTGCGCGAACAGGGTCAGGCCTGCCCCGAGCTGCTGGACGCGGCGCGCGAGGCCCACGCCGCGTTTTACCTGCAGCGCTTTGCCGGGCGCGCCCCGGAAGACCCGGCCACCGACCCCGAGCGCGGCAACCTGACCCTGGCCATGCACACGGCCCTGCGCGGCGGTACCCTCACCCCGGCGCTGGCCGAGCACCTGCTGGCCCACTATGACCGCCGGGGCATGCACGCCTCGGGCATGGAAACCCTGCTGGGCCTCAGTGAATGCGCCGATGAACTGCGGTCCCCGGACGCGGTGCAGGCGGCGCTGCAGGTGGGCTGTATGTGGCTGGCCTACCGCGCCGGCCGGCTACTGGACGCCCAGACGCTGGCCGGGCTGTTCTTGCAAGGGCCCCTGGCGGCCGACCCGGGCAGCCGCATGAAGGTGCTCAACACCCTGGCCTCGGTGCGCGGTGAACAGGGGCAGATGCGCGCCTCGGCCGAACTGCTGCGCCAGGCCCTGCGCCTGGCCGGGCAGCTGGGCGACTCCATGCGCGAGCGGTTCTACCGCATGAATCTGCTGACGGTGCTGTCCTTTCTGGGCGAGGAGGAGGAACTGGGCCAGCAGATGGCCGAGGTGGAAGCGGGCCTGCCGGGCCTGCCAGAAGCCCACGCCTGGCCCCTGCGCGAGCGGCTGCTGGCCCTGCGCACCCACATGACCCGCGCCGATGTGCCCGCCCTGCAGGCCGAGGCGCAGGCCCTGGCCCAGACCGGGGCGCGCAGCGGCGAGGTGCGCCAGCAGCTGGCGGGCCTGCTGTGCGGCGCCCGGCTGGCCCTGCGGCTGGGGCAGTGGCGCGCGGTACAGGAGGCGCTGGCCGAGGTCAGGCGCGTGACTGCAGCGGTGCAGGACAACACCGCGCCGGTGGACGTGCTGCTGCTGGAAACGGGGCTGGCCTACGCCCGGGGCCGCGCGCCCCAGGCCCGGCGCGCGGCCCGGCAGGCCCTGCAGCAGCCCCGCCTGCGCGAGAATCCCTGGAACCTCACCGAACTGCTGCTGCTCACCGCCCCCGACCTGTACCGGCAGGACCCCGCCGGCACCCTGGCGTTCCTGGGCGCGGTGGCCCAGGCCCCACACCTGCACATGCAGCAGCGCCGGCAGGCTGCCGAGCGGGCCCGCACCCTGGGCGGCGACGGAACGCTGGACACCGCGCCTGCACTGGACCCGGCGGCCCTGCAACAGTGGCTGCGCACTCAACTGGGGGACATGGAGCGCTGAGGGCCTGTGCAGCCGTACCTTTCATACGGCTTCCGAAAAATTCCGTAACACATTACGGAATTTTTTCGACCGGAGGGCGCAAGAATAAATGCGGATTTCCGGGAATTGGGCTGGAACAGCGCCGAAGGCGGGGAACATCCCCCTTCTTCCCGGATGTGACGGACATGGACGGCAGTCCGTATCAGACCCCCAACGTCCGGTGTGACCCCGCTGCAGACGCTCGATCAGGGCGGACAATGGGCGCAGGCGGGCCGGGAACCCCTGCTGACCCCGCCCCACACGGCCTGCCATCTGTGGCGCCGACAACGCGGAACAGCGGGCGGCGGGTGGCGTGCCGCGCCCCTCGCGCTGCTCGGTTGATCTCAAGATCAACAGCGGCGTACTTAGAGCATTTGTCATAAAGACACTGATGGATGAACATGTTTGAACCAGCCGTGAATATCACTCGGTGTGACGGCATCCAGTGCGGCAAACACCGCCTGAAGCAGTTCGTCCACCTGTCGGCAGTC